>DXIQ01000090.1 GCA_019112785.1 Candidatus Blautia stercorigallinarum | reverse complement strand
ACTTTGCGGGTATCTAACATGGAAGGACAATTCTTATCCAATCTGCTGATATGCTCCATATCCTCTGCATCCAGCTCAAAATCCCAGATTGCCAGATTTTCCTCCATCCGTTCCCGGTGTACAGATTTAGGTATCACGATCACTCCCTGCTGTACATTCCAGCGCAGGATGACCTGTGCCGGCGTCTTACCATATTTCTTTCCGATTTCCTCCAGCACCGGCTCCCGGAACATTCCTTTCAGCCCTTCTGCAAAGGGAGCCCATGCTTCCGGCAGGAAATTACAGACCCCGATAGCACGTACTTTCCCTTCCCGGTAGAGGTCTTCAAACGCCCTCCAGGACCCATAATAGTCTCCAAAGGGCATGTGGATCAGATACAGATCCAGATAATCCAGCCCCAGCTTTTTCAGGGACCTTTCAAAAGCCTGTATCGTACGGTCATATCCCATTTCCTGAATATAGGCTTTGGTTGTGATAAAAAGTTCCTTCCTGGGAATCCCGCAGTTTCGTATCGCCCGTCCTACAGCCTCCTCATTCTGATAAGAACTGGCCGTATCGATCAGGCGGTACCCTGTTTTTATTGCTTCTGTGACAACCTGTTCGCAGTCAGCCTCCGGTATCTGAAAAACACCGAAGCCTTCCATTGGCATTGAGACGCCATTGTGCAGCTTTATTGTTTCTATCATAAAAATCCGCCTCCTTTATAAAAATATCATTTATTCTTCAGTAATCAAAAATAAGTGCAGCAAGAGAAGATTTCTCTGCTACACTTACATTATAGGTAGGCCCTATTATCCTGTCTAATACTTGATCTTTATTAAGTAAAATGCCTATCAGGCATTATTTGCCTGATTTTTAACCTTTTAACCTCAATCTTTTTTCTTTCTCTTTTTTGTCTCTGCGAAAGCTGCCGCCTCTTTTATCCACCCTATCAGTTCTTCATCAATCTCCTCTTCCTTATGGACCACCACATGATGGGTCCAGCGGTTTGGATAGGGCTCTGTGGCTATATCGATCCTGGGAGATTCTATCCTATGCTCCAAACCAAAGGTCACAACCATATAAGGATCCGGAAGCTGCGCTGCTTTCCGTACCCTGGCAAAAGATACACAGGCAAAAAGACGTTTCTTATAAAAAGTGATCTGGGTCTTCTGGACCTTCACCGTTACATTTTCAATTCCTTTTTGGATCGTCTCCTCCAGCTTTTCATACAAAGGAAGGGCTCCCCGGTGTTTTTCAAAAAATAAAAGTACATTTGTATCCATACCGTATTCTCCCCATACTTTTTTCTATATCCTATCACATCTTTTCTGACCTGTCCTGTACTTTTATCTTCAGGCTCTTTCCCATCTGGAAAAGAGCCTGATCTTTTATTCCATAGAAGCTGTCATTTCCCGGACATCTGCTCTGGAAATTCCTGAGCTTCCAAAGGGACGCATGGCCAGAGCCATTAATTTCATAGGATTGTCGTCAGCCGCCACACGGTTTGAACCGATCTTCCCGCACTTTACACATCTGTGGATAATGGCCCATTCCCCGTTTTTTCTGACCCATACCCCGATAGGCTCCATCCGGCCATGACACCGTGACTCCCGGTCACCAGGCTCATTGTCCAGATGGATACTGTACAGGCAGTTGGGACAATGATT
Source organism: Candidatus Blautia stercorigallinarum (assembly GCA_019112785.1). Lineage (GTDB taxonomy): Bacteria > Bacillota > Clostridia > Lachnospirales > Lachnospiraceae > Blautia > Blautia stercorigallinarum. Next base: position 25,407 of record DXIQ01000090.1, on the reverse strand, counting down.
CCTATGATTGCTGCCGGCGCCTGCTGACACTACCGGCCAGCCGCATACCTTGCAGGTAAAGGAATCCGTACAGGGATGTGCCTTATAGTATTTCTTGTCGTATTTTCGCTTCTTATTTTCTCTGTTCATGGAATTTTCCTCCTATCTCTCCATGACCGCCCATCATCCTTGTCAGTTCTTCGATCCGTTCCACCGGGAAAGGCGGGGAAGATAAAGGCTTTGAGGCAATAGACAGTACTTTGATCAGATTATCTCGCTCGTTCATTCTGGCAGATACCATTTCTCCGCAGAAGCTGCATCTTGAAATAATTTCCCATTTATCATCTTCTCTGATCCAGACGCTGACTGGCTCCAGTATGCCCCCGCATGGATTTCCTTCCCTGTCTGTTTCATGGATCCCTGACAGACAGTTGGGACAATGTTCCAGATGTTCTTTTTCTATTTCTTCAGAGGCAGTCCAGCCGCAATTTGGGCATTGGTATCTTTTCGTGTTTTCTTTCATAGAACTTCTCCTCATAGATTAAAATCAAGTTTCATGTACCAAATAAAGTGATTGATAAGAACAGATCCGGAATTTTTTTAGATCGGATAGGGGAACTTTATCCCCTATCCGATCTATGCGATACCGCAGCCAGCTCACGGCAAAGCCCTTCGCTGTCCGTTGCCCGGCAAATATCCACTCATGTAAGCATGGTGACTGCTTGCCGGGCGTATCGCAAAAAAAACGGATAACCCATTACTCTGAGTTATCCGCACATACCTATCCTGCGTTTTCTTATTCCTGGAGGCAGCAATCCAAGCAGGCATACAAGCAGATCTATTTGGAAACTGCCCCAAAGGCCTTAGACTTGATTCCAAATGGACCTGTAGATTTTCCGTATCACAAAAAAACTGCCTGAAAGGTCAAAGCCAGCCTGATGAATCTATCCGCAAATAGGTACAACAAAAAAACTCATCGTAATCATATAGATGAGAACCGATTTATTGTCCTTACCATTAGCGAATAGCCGACATCAAGCCACCTCCCTTACATTTGCTTTTTTCATAATAACATAAACAATTATACCGGACAAGTCCTAACTTTTCTTTTTTCCCGTAATATAAATATAAGCATCCTCCAGCGTACCCTCACAGGGGATACAGGAGATCTGAGGCTGTTCTTCACTGATGATCTTCAACTGCACCCCGCCCTCTCCAAGCTGTTTGGAAGAGACATGATACTGCTGCTCCAGTTCCCTGGCCCTTTTCTCATCAGACACTTTATACAGCCACACATGACCCTGTACTTTTTCGAGGAGTTCTCCCATACTGCCTGCATAAAGAAACCTGCCCTTCTGCATAACAGCCAGCCGGCTGCAGGAAGCTGCCAGATCTTCCACTACATGGGTGGAGAATAGTACTGTCCGGTTTTCGGAAAAGTCCACCAGCAGGTTCCGGATACGGATCCGTTCTTCGGGATCCAGGCCGGTAGTGGGCTCATCTACAATGAGAAATTCCGGTTCATTTAAAAGAGCCTGTACCAGTCCTGCCCGTCTTTTCATTCCGCCGGACAGCTGACGCATTTTCTTTTTCCTCTGTCCGGCAAGCCCGGTTTTCTCCAGATAGTAGTCTGTCCGTTCTCTGGATACCTTTTTCGTCATCCCGGACAGGGTTCCCATATATTCCATGCACTCCTGAAGAGTCAGTCCCGGATACAGGTCAATCTCCTGGGGAAGATATCCGATATTACTCTGAATCCTGGGGTAATTCTCCTCCCGGTATGGAATCCCATCCAGGGTTATCTCCCCCTCATCCGGGGTAATCAAAGTCGTCAGCACCCGCATAAGGGTGGTCTTTCCCGCGCCGTTTTCCCCCAACAGGCCAAAGACCCCTCTGGGAATTTCCAGGTTTCCATGGTCTATGGCTGTCACTTTGTTTTTGAAAGTTACTGTCAGATTTTTTATTATGATACTCATAGTTTTATCCCCTTTTCTTTACGATTTTCGGAAGCATATAAGCCAGAAGGATACTGGCTGCCACACACAGCAATTTCCCCCACAGCCAGCTCAGATCCCCGCTGTCCTCCAGGTCTCTGAAAGAGTAGGAAAACAGGTTCCAGCACCCCAGCCACTTATCTCCCACTGTAGAATTAGTTACGGTCCATAAAAGGAGGCAGCTTCCGATCCCTGCCCACATATTCCGAAACAGGCAGGAGAGAACATGAGAAAGCAGCCCCCAGAAGAGCAAACTTACAAAAACTGCGCCCAGATATATAAGAAATATGGCAACACTGCTGTTCTCTCCCCTTTCTTCACCATTTAACAATACTGGCCTCTGGACCAGAAGATACATGCCATAGCCGGCTGCAGACAGAAACAGCAGAAAAGCTTCCTGGATCATAAGCCGCTTTGCCATGGAAGCCAGCCGGTTTTTCAGGGGATACAGTCTTTGGATCTGATACCTGCCGCTTAAAATCTCCTGGATATAGGTATCTGCACAGAACACTGCAGCCAGCAGGGCCATAGGGCTTTCCAATGCGGGACCGATCTCCTGGGTATAGGTGACACCCCGGATCAGGCATAAAACCCCTGTAAAAAATACTGCGTAGGCAATCTTGTAAAATGGCAGGCAGATCTTGCTTTCTATTCTCATGATATCCGCCTCCTTTTCCAGATCCTGACACAGATCAGGATGATCACTAAGGAAGCAGCCAGAAGAAACATCTGATTTGGCACTACCATAGGCGGCAAAGAGGTTTCAAAAAATCTTCCCGGAAACCGGACCATGATCGCCAGAGGCCTTCCGTAGAATCCAAATACCCCCTCTGCGTTCCGGCTCCCCATGTTGGAGTAGAGCATATAGAGGATCAAAAGAGGCGCCGCAGGCAAGGGATTCTTAAACAGCACAGAGATCAGGGCATATACACAGACCATCATCAGCATATTGGGCAGGATATACAAAACTGTAGACAGAAGAAAGTCCGTAAGTCTCACCTCAAACCCGCTGCCTCTCGTCCGGAGAAGACAGGCCAGCCAGAAGATCAGGTTCAGAAGTCCCAGTACCAGCCCACAGACCAGAAAGCCTCCCAGGACTTTTCCTGTCACATATGCCGCCGGGCTGACCGGCTTCGTGTGAAGAAGTTCATAAGTATTTTTTCTGGTATCCCGGTAAAAAAGAGCCGCCAGCATAACCACGGCAAAGAATTCCGTATACAGCCCCGCAAAGTCTGCAAACTTCCTGGAAAAATACCAGGAAAAGGGTCTGTCCTCCGTTTTTTCCTTCAGGTATTCATTAATCTCTTCTCTGGTGCCCAAATGCCAGGCAGTGTCCTCATAAGTATAAATGGCCCCGTAGAACTGGTAGTTTTCTTCCAGATACCGGCAGGCATTCTCAATATCCATATCTTCCATTTCGTCTATCACAGCCTGGGCCTCTTCTTCATTCATCTGGTATTCCTTCAGAAAGATTTCTTTCATTTCCTGATCCCACATTTTCCGCCGCTGTTCCTTAGTCGCAGGCACATACCCCTCTGAAATATCTCCTTTATAGGACCTCTTTGGAAGATCTGTCTCCAGCTTCTCCTCTGGCGCGATATAATGGATCTTCAGATAAGGCTCCAGATTTTGAAAAGTACCAAAGATCACCAGCAGAACGCCCAGCCAGAACCAGGGACGTTTCAGATAATTCCGTATCTCCCGCTTTATAATTTTTGTCATATCATCTTCACCTCGTTTTCTTTGATACCCTTATCTTAGAGGTAAAATAACAACAAAAAAACAACAGACAAAAAAGAAGCTATCCCATTAATCTATATCGAGAATATTCCTGATATATGTTTAATGTGATAGCTTCCGAAATATTGCGGTTACTACGGCTCCCCCTGCCTGGTCATTTTCCAGCAGCAGGCTGCCTCCATGTTTTTCACAGTAAAGTCTGCTGATATACATACCCAGTCCGGTATGTTTCAGACTGTCTTTGATATTCTGCTGATAGAAAGCTTTTGTCAGTTCCTCTTTGTCTTCCTGAAATCCCTCTCCATCATCTTTTACTCTTATTTTCAATTCCCGAGAAGTCACGGACAGGTCTATTTCAATTACCTTTTCTGCATACCGGCAGGCGTTGGAGAGAAGATTTTCCGCCACCTCCAGGATTACCTCCCGGTCTCCCAGAAAATCTCCGGTATTTTCTGAAATATGGAAATCCAGCTGTTTATCTCTTCCCAAAGCGGTAAAAGCCTGGCGGATCTCCTGCTCCAGTTCTTTTGCGATAACCGGACCGGCCTTCAACACTCTCTGTTCCAGGCTGTTCAGCTTTGCCATCATGTCCACAAACTGATCCATGCGCTGAACCTGCTTTCGGCTGGCTTCCAGCATTTTCCCTTCTTTCTCCTGATCCAGGATCCCGGCTTTCCGAAATTCTTCCAGCATTTCCAGGTATCCTTTCAGAACCGAAAGGGGAGAACGAAGATCGTGGGAAACCGCCGATCGGAGAGCCTTTTCCTCCTCAATGGTCCTCCACAGCTTTTGATTGTTCAGGACAAGCTGCCGGCGCATCCGCTCAAACTCCTGGCAAAGCTGTCCCATCTCATCTTTATTTGTATAATCCACCTGAAAGTCCAGATTATTTTCCCCGATCATTTTGGAAGCCCGCCCCAGCTCCTCTATAGGAGGCTTCAGCTTATTCCGGTAAAAAAGAAAAACTGCTCCGCCGCTTCCCGCCAGAGAGATCAACAGCACACTGTAAGTCTCCAGAAAATCGCAAAGCTCCGATACCTGATGATCCCATCTGCTCATTCTTGAAGCAGATGGTCTGGGGATTCTCACCGTATAGTTGCTGTTTTCTCCGGCTTCGGCCTGGATATACTGCTCCTGGTCCACATATTTCCACCAGATCTGCTGCTGGACTTCAGAAGCGATCCCTCCCACCAGAGCAGAAAGTAAAAAACTGCATATCAGGCTGACGCAAAGGTACAGCAGGATCGTTTTCTTAAGTGAAAGATTTTTTATTTTATCCATCGGTATCCCATTCCCCATACAGTTTCTATAAATTCTGTTTTCGTGTACTCCTGGAATTTCTTCCGTATTCTTCGGATCAGTTCTGTGACCACCCGGCTGTCCCCTTCCGCATCATAGCCGCAGACCTTTTCATAAATCCGCTCTCTGTCAAAGACCTGCCCCGGATTCATAGAGAGAAATTCCAGAATCCCGTATTCCAGCTTTGTCAGCTCCAAAGGATTCCCATTGATCTCCACGGTTTTACTGGTGTAGTCAATAGACAGTTCCCCCTGGAATCGGTAATGATTTTTACTTCTATGGCGCTCTTCTCTTTTTAAATGGGCGATGATCCTGGCCTCCAGTTCCTTTAAACTGAAAGGCTTCAGGATATAATCGTCTCCCCCGGAGAGCAGGCCGTTTACCCGGTCTTCCTCCTCCACCTTTGCTGTTAGGAAAAGGATAGGGCAGGAAACCTTATCCCGGATCCTGCGACAGACTTCGATCCCGTCGATCCTGGGCATATTGATATCCAGGAGGATAATATCCGGATTCTCTTCCGCCATCTTCAATCCCTGTACCCCATCCCTGGCTGTACTGATCCGGTATCCTTTCATTTCAAAATAGGTCTGGAGCATCTTTAGAAGCTCCTGGTCATCATCAATTATAAGAATCTTTTTTCCCATCTTATCGGCCATGTTCCTCTCTCTTTCAAGCTAAAAAATCAGTCATACCCTATCTATAGATCTATCTCAGATTATATCTGCCGGCTTTTGCCTATTCCAGTTCAAAAGCGCCTGTATAAAGCTGATAATACTGCCCTTTCTTTTCCAGCAGCTCCTGGTGATTTCCTTTCTCGATGATCCGCCCGTGATCCAGTACAATGATCACATCGGAATTTTTCACCGTAGACAGGCGGTGGGCAATAACAAAGACAGTCCTGCCCTTCATCAGAGCGTCCATCCCCCGCTGTACGATAGCTTCTGTACGGGTATCAATAGAGGAAGTAGCCTCGTCCAGGATCATGACCGGCGGATCTGCCACAGCCGCCCTGGCAATGGACAGAAGCTGCCGCTGTCCCTGAGACAGGTTGGCGCCGTTTTCTGTAAGAAGAGTATCATAGCCTTCCGGAAGCCTGGTGATAAAGTCATCTGCTCCTGCCAGCTTCGCCGCGGCAATGCATTCTTCATCTGTAGCATCCAGTTTTCCGTACCGGATATTCTCCATTACAGACCCGGTAAACAGGTTGGTATCCTGGAGAACGATTCCCAGGGAACGGCGAAGGTCGCTTTTCCGGATCTTATTGATATTGATCCCGTCATACCGGATCTTACCGTCGGCAATATCATAAAACCTGTTCAGCAAATTGGTAATAGTAGTCTTTCCTGCGCCGGTAGCCCCTACAAAAGCCACCTTCTGACCCGGCTTGGCATAAAGGGAAATATTATGGAGCACAGTCTTTCCCGGCTCGTATCCAAAATCTACATTATGCAGCCGCACATCCCCTTCCAGTCTGGTATAGGTTACGGTTCCGGATTTCCGGTGAGGATGTTTCCAGGCCCACAGCCCTGTCCGCTCCTCAGATTCCTCAAAGAACACTTCTCCCTGTCCAGACTGCTGATCGTCTGCACCTGCCTGGCTCTTGGGGGGTTTTTCCCGGACATTGACCAGGGTCACATACCCCTGATCCTGTTCCGGCTCCTGATCCATCAGCCGGAAGATTCTTTCTGTACCGGCGATTCCCATAACCACTGCGTTTACCTGATGGGACACCTGGCCGATATTCCCTGCAAACTGTTTCGTCATATTCAGGAAGGGCACCACAATACTGATCCCAATAGGAATGCCGGATACGCTCACATTGGGAACATTCAGGGTAAGCAGAATCCCTCCTGTAATAGCCACCAATACATAAAGAATATTTCCGATGTTATTCAAAATAGGCCCCAGTATATTGGCATACTGGTTTGCTTTTCTGGATTCTTCAAAAAGAATATCGTTGTAGCGGTCAAAGTCTGCTTCGCTTTCTTCCTCATGACAGAAAACTTTGATAACCTTCTGTCCATACATCATTTCTTCTATAAAGCCTTCCACTTTTCCCAGGGCATTTTGCTGTTTCACAAAAAACTTTGCCGAACCGCCTCCTACTTTCTTGATCAGCACAGTCATTACCACTACTCCCAGGACGACCACCAGGGTCAGCCAGAGGCAGTAATACACCATGATCCCGAAGATAGTCAGTACAGTAATACCGGAGATCAGAAGCTGGGGAAAGCTCTGGGAGATCATCTGACGGAGGGTGTCGATATCGTTGGTATAATAGCTCATAATATCCCCGTGATCATTGGTATCAAAGTATTTAATGGGAAGACGCTGCATTTTTCCAAACATCTTTTCCCTCATTTTTTTCAAGGTTCCCTGGGTCATGATCGCCATCAGCTGATTAAAAGTAAAGCCTGCTGCCAGAGAAAGGATATAAAAGACTGCCAGTATAGAAACCAGTCTCAGGATCTGGCCGCCCACTGCTCCCCAGTCTCCTTCCTGCCAGTTATTCTCTATAACAGCAATGATATTCTGCATAAAAACAGAGGGTATAGAGCTTACCACTGCATTAAATACAATACAGGCAATCGTCGCCGGCAGCATCACCGGATAAAAACCAAGCATGGTTTTTAAAAGTCTTCCAACAATATTTTTCTTCTTATTCTCCAAGCTGGTTCCCCTCCTTATTCTGGGAAGTATAGATCTCCCTGTATATTTCATTGGATGCCAGCAGCTCCTCATGGGTGCCGATGGCATTGATCTCGCCGCCCTCCATGACAATGATCCGGTCTGCGTCCTCTACAGAAGCCGTCCGCTGGGCGATAATGATCTTGGTAGTTTCCGGAATGTAATCTTTCATGGCCTTCCGGATCCTGGCATCTGTTCTGGTATCCACCGCACTGGTGGAATCATCCAGGATCAGTATTTTCGGCTTTTTCAGAAGGGCTCTGGCAATACAGAGCCGCTGCTTCTGGCCGCCGGATACATTGGCTCCTCCCTGTTCTATGTAAGTGTCGTATCCATCAGGAAACTGGGAAATAAACTCATCGGCACAGGCCATCTTACAGGTCTGGACCAGTTCCTCATCTGTAGCCTCCTTGTTTCCCCAACGGAGATTTTCCCGGATGGTGCCGGAAAAAAGGATATTTTTCTGAAGGACTACCGCCACCTGATTACGCAGGGTTTCCAGATCATAATCTCTTACGTCTACGCCCCCTACCTTCACAGCCCCCTCCGTCACATCATACAGACGGGAGATCAGCTGGATCAGGGAAGACTTGGAAGAGCCTGTACCCCCGATAATGCCAATGGTCTCTCCGGAGCGGATATCCAGATCAATATTCTTTAAAACCCGGCGTTTCGCCTCTTTCGCATATTTAAAGCTCACATGTTCAAAAGATATGGATCCATCTTTCACTTCATATACGGGATTTTCCGGGTTGGATAAGGTGCTTTTTTCTTCCAGTACTTCTGCGATCCTCTTTCCCGATTCCCCTGCCATTGTGATCATAACAAATACCATAGACAGCATCATCAGACTGTTCAGCATCATAAAACTGTAGGTCAGCAGGGAGGAAAGCTGTCCCACATCCAGATCCAGGCCTCTGGATGTAATGATCGTATAAGAGCCGAAAGACAATACAAAAGTCATCACCGTATAGATACAAAACTGCATTAAAGGACTGTTCAGAGCCAGGATACGCTCTGCTCTGGTGAAGTCTGTGCATACATCTTCAGCCGCCCTGTCAAACTTTTCCTGCTCATAGTCTTCCCGAACAAAAGACTTCACTACCCGCATGGCTTTGATATTCTCCTGAATAGAGCTGTTCAGTCCGTCGTATTTTTTAAACACTCTCCGGAAGAGGGGCATGGTCTTATAAATAACCAGTGACAGTCCGAAGGCCAGGACCGGCACCACAAAAAGAAAGATCCATGCCATCCTGCCGCCCATAACAAATGCCATCACAAAGGCAAAGATCAGCATAAGGGGCGAACGGATCGCCGTACGGATGATCATCATATAGGCATTCTGCACATTCGTGATATCTGTAGTCATCCTGGTAACCAGAGAAGATGTCATAAACTTATCAATATTCTCAAAAGAATACCCCTGGATACTGTAGAACATATCCTTCCGCAGATTCCTTGCCAGACCGCAGGAAGCCGTAGCGCAGGTAGACCCTGCCAGGCCGCCGAACAAAAGGGACAGTATGGCCATACAGACCAGGATTCCTCCGTATCCCAGGATCTCCTCCATATCGCAGCCGCCTTTCACCTCGTTGACCAGCCTTGCGATAATAAAGGGAATCGTGCACTCCATCAGCACCTCGAAGCTTACCAGGATCGGCGTAGCGATGGAAGCCCGCTTATACTCCCGGATACTTTTCGCCAGTTGTCTAATCATTTTCTCTTGTCCTTTCCTGTAAAGAAAAAGCAGTGCCTATCCGCTGGACTTACGTGATAACACTGCTCGCTTCTTTACATCTGTCATTATAAATTTTAATATCTGCTGTGGCAGATTCCGCTGTACAGGAAAGCCGGCGCCCTCTCCCTGTTGCCAGCCCGGCTTTCTCTTTCTGTCTTTCATTATATTCTTCACTCATCTGTAAAGTCAATCTGCTTTTCCCACTTTACTGCTGCCTTTTTTCCCCGATAAGCAAGGCCCACATACCAGACCTGACCGGTCATGCCTGCACTGTAATTTTTCTCTTTGATCTGTTCGATGGCTTTCAGCGCCAGGTCTTCCAAATTCTCCGACTTATCTCTGGTATATTTAAATTCCAGGATCAGGCTGGGACATCCCCTTTTTCTGGAATACAGCAGGATCCTTTTGTATTCTCGGGAAAAGGTTCTGTTATCACATGACTATTTTCTCCGTTTTGCGTAAACATTACTGTTTACCTGCCATTCCCCGTTTTCCAGAACCGTTACATTCTGCCAGTGGAAACTTTCTGCCTGTATATCAGAAAAGATCCATTTCTGGAAAGGATCATCCAGGACTGTTCCTATCAGTTTGCCGCTGTCTTTTACAAAGCGAAGACGAGTCATATACTTTTCGCAGGTATATGTCATATCATAACATTTTTCTTTGGCATTAAACATTCGGATCGCCATTCCATACTCTCCGTCCGGCTGGGGATCCGACCTCATAGTTTCCCTGGAAGGACATATAAACAGATCCTCGATTCCTGCGCCATTCAAAACCCTCCGAAAGATCCACTCTCCTTTTACAGTTCTGAGCGTATCTGTATGATAGCCGTCATGATACTCAAAATCCCAGTCCCCAATCAGCGGAGCAAACCAGTCATACTCCTCTGGAATCTTATCTGTTTTCTCACTTAACAAAGCTTCCATAAAACTATCCATAAGAATCTCCTTTCCAACATAGTATCTGCTCAATGTTCAGAAAACCTGTGTTTTATCTTTGTTTCTGTTCTGTAAAATCCCAAAATCAAAAAGATCACGCTTATAGCGATTCCTGTTAATAAGGAATGGACAACGGGAACCTTAAGCTTCATTCTTTTTTCTTCCAGATCTGTGCGATCATATTTTTCATCTCCGTATCCGGCATACTTTCCGCAAGTCCTATCTGATATGTTTTTTCATTCGTTGTGATTTCCAGAAAACAGCGTCTGAAATAATAACCGCCTTGCTTTTTTTTGATTTCCATAGAAAGGATATCCTTTATCGGCAGGATCCGGAGAAAGCCGCCTTGGATAATAACTAAAAAATGCTCTGTAACATAGCAGACCGGTCCTATAAGCCCTTTTCTCCCGGTAAATTTCAGGCTGTCCGGCAGTTCAGAATCTGCTCTTTGCAGACTTTCCTGATCTATCCTGTTGTCTTGTATTGCGATCTGCGAAATAATCCCTATGAGAATACATATTCCCGCAAACAGCAAGAGCGTAATACCAGTATCCGAATGATACTTTATGGAAAGAATCCCGATCAACCCTGCCAGAATGATCATTATAAAGATAACAGCTAGACATATATATCTGATCATCAGGAAGTCCTTCATGATTCTATGTGCATTTCTATATTTTTTGATTTCTTTTATTTTCATAACCCGCATTCGACCTCAGGCAGATAAGATAAAGTCTTTTTATATTATGTTCAAAAATCTACCCGCCAAGAATTTTACTCGCCATCCTCCTGCTCATTGGAAAAAAGCCTTTTTAACAAATATTCTCTGTTGTTGATAAACATTTCTGTTACCTGATAGCTTTCTGTTTCTTCGTATTGGATTTTTTCTATCCTGCCCCTATCAAAAGACAGGATCTCTGCTCCAGGATACCCTAAAAGTATAGGAGAATGGCTGGCGATCACAAACTGGGCGCCGATTTCCACTGCTTTTTTCATTTCAAGCAAAAGGGTCAGCTGTCTCTGAGGGGAAAGGGCTGCCTCTGGCTCGTCCAGAATGTAGAGTCCCGGTGAAGACAGTCTGCTCTGCATAAGGGCCAGAAAGCTTTCCCCGTGAGACCTTTCATGAAAGTTCATAGAAGGATGGGAACCATCTGCATATTCCATCTCTTTCGTGGCCACATTGTAAAAGCTTTCTGCCCTGAGAAAGTAACCCCATTTCTTCTGCCTGATCCCACGGACAAGAGTGATGGCTTCCCAAAGTTCCGAGTGAGTATCATAGGTAGAAAAGGAATAGTTTCTGCTTCCTCCTTCCGGATTAAATCCATAGGCCACAGCGATCCCTTCCAGCAGAGTAGATTTTCCTGTGCCGTTTTCTCCTGCGAAATAAGTCACCGGACTTCTGAATGAAATCTCCTCTACGCCTTTCAGAGCCGGAATATGATTCAGATAGCTGTTTACCGGAACCCGGGTCCAGTCAATACATACCTTTTTGACAAACAGTGGATCCATAAGCGTCTGTTTCCTCCCTTATATTCCCATACTGTAATCCACATTCTGATTTACAGCAATTTTCTCCATTCTCCTATAAGACGATCCAGTATCTCTGTTTGATACTGCCTTCTTCCAGGACTTCATTCTCTAAGATACCGCCGTTCCTGATAATGGATTTTGCCGAGCCGATATTGTTTTTATCGCATGTTACTAACACCCTTGTCAGCCCCAACTTCCTGCATTCTTCCAATGCCAGCCGGATCATTTCCGTGGCGTAGCCTTTTCGCCTTTCACTGGGCCTTATCCCATCGCCGATATGTCCTCCGTACTTTAGCAGGTAATCATTGAGATCATGGCGGATATTCACTGCTCCCACCATAAGATTTCTTTTTTCATCGAAACAAAAGAAAGTAGAATCCGGAACCAGCCCCTCCTGGGGTTCTTTATATTCCAGATGTTTCAGATAATAATCGAAATCATGATAATCGTTTCTAAATATAGCATAAGGCGATGTATTCGCCTCCGGATGATTCTCGTTATAATCAATCCATTCTTTGAGCATATCAATGATCTGCTCCTTATATTCATAGCTTCCTTTAACCAGTTTTAATTCCATATTTTTTCTCCTGACGTATCGTATTAGCTTATTACTTTGTATCTCAGACGTACATAAGAATCCTGCAGGGTACTGCATTCGATCAGTTTCAGCACTCCTACCTTGAAAAGCTCGCTTTCAGACATTAAGGAAGGACCGTCTATTAATGTGACCGTCTCCTTTCCTCCGATCAGAACAGGGGCAACCACAATATCAACAAAATCAAGGAGTTTCTCCCTTAGAAATAAACTGTTGACCATTCCTCCCGACTGTACGGTTAACCGCTCACAGCCATAGTCACGTTTCAGACATTTAAGAGCTTCACAAATTGATATTTGCTCCTGAAAGATCATGTGTAAATTTTGTTCCTTTACGCCAAATGCAGGGTGACTTTTGTTTGATGTGATCAATACAAATTCTTTTGATAACGCACAGAAATATCTGACGCCCTGTTCCGTAAGATGATGATTATCTAATATAACAAAGGAAACCTGTGTCTTCTCAGGCATTTCTTTCTGATTGACACCCATCTTTGCCTGAACACGACCGGTATTGAATGCCCACAGATCTGTAGTCTGTTCAATCTCATAGTATTGATGTAATCCTTCTTTCACTCCGTCTATTTTAGGGAAATCCTTATCCACATCCATCTCATCTGTTGAGCCTGTGCTGATTTTCCCATCTACAGACATAAGCATAAATAATGTAGTTACAGGCCGATCCATATGCTGCTTCCTCCTAAGATTTCACTTGTTGTTAAAATGCACTTCCATGTATTTATAGATAACCTCTATATCTGGCTTCCTGAATAAGCTTGGGCTGGATCAAGGGATATGTCCAGTTATCTGTCAGATCCTCACCTACTCTTGTTTTTCCTTTTACGGAATATACACAGACCGGCCGGATGTGGAAATCCACTGCTCCTGTTTCTTCTTTCAATTCCCGTTTCGCCGTCTCCAGGATTGTTTCTCCAGCCTCTCTGTGACCTCCCGGTACTTCCAGAGTATCCCTCTCTTTGTGTTTGCAGAAGATCCATTTTCCTTCTGTTTTAGCTATGATCACTGCAAACTTCAGCAGAGAATCCTCCACTTTATCATAAAACTTTACTTCTACCATATCCCTCTGTTTCCTTTACCGTATTCTTCATTTTCTTCAATTTTCCCGGCGTCTTTCCAGACAGCCTATTGGGAAATCCGATAGTGTCCCACCAGGTCATCTCTCTTCTCCAGAATATCCTGTTCATATTTTTTCTGCCAGGGGCTGTTGTGATGGATCACATAGGGAACGCCATTTTCATTTCTCCGGTCGGAGACAATGCCGATGTGATCCTGAAATATTACAATATCCCCGCCCTGCCACTCTTCTATTTTGGAAAGATCTGTAGTAAGACTCACTGCCGCATGTTCGAAATACACTTTCAGATTCTTCACCCGTCTGAAATCAATGTTTTTATCCGGCTGATCTATGTCGTAATCCTGCGGATTTTCCTTGATATCCTCGTCTACCAGCGTCATCAGGTCATATACGGCTGCCTTCAGCGCAAATGCCACCACATCTGTACATACCCCATAGCCGTCGTCCGGATAGCCTGTCTGATAATATTTGCTTTTATATCCAGGCTTAGCAGCAACATAGTCCAATGCACTTTGTAGGATATCCGCCTGGTCATCTATGCCGTCGCCATCCATATCTATCCTGCTGTGGACCTGTGGGATAACCTGGCTGTATTTGTTCGGAAGACGTTCCGGAGAAGTATTTTGATACCGGAAAACAATATAAAGAAAAATACCCAGGATAACAGCTGCACATATCACAAAAATAATTATAATTTTCTTTTTCATTTTTCTTTTCAATTTATTTGCTGAATCTGCTCATTTCAGTTCTTTGATCTCCCTTTGGAGATTTGCCAGAAACGTTCCTGCATGAGCGCCGTCCATTTGTGTATGGTGAAATTGAAAGGAAAGAGGCAGCTCATATCGGAACCATTTCTTTTTATATCTGCCCCAGATCATAAAAGGATTGTTAAAAATACCGCTGTTCATCCCAACTGCTCCGTCAATTTCCGTATCTATGATCGCTGATGTGCCGATCACCATACATTCTTCTGACAGATCTCTGTCCTGGCACTTTTCTGACGTCTGAGTTGTATATTTCAGATACTGCTTATTATACTCCTCTAAATCCGGTTGATAGTAGATGTCACAGGAATTGATCTCTCCTTCTTTGTTTTTTACGATGGTATTCACTGCGATCCGGTCATATTGGAGCAGCTTGTCGCCGACAGGAAGTATATAAAACTCTTTCATTCCTGCTGCTGCTTTCCCAATACAGTAATCCAGCAGCATATTAAACTTCATCTTTCTCTTTCTGCTTACTTTAACAAGATTCGTCACATCCAGAGTCTTGAAAAACGTCACCATTGGATTTGGTGCTTTCATCCAAAGCTCATATGCAACAGCACGGTTTGTATCTTTTGGATCAACTTCTTTTACCATTGTACCCCTCTCAAAATTAAGACTTGTCAAGAAACACCAGGACATTACCTGCCCCGGTGCTTCTCTTTCTTCTTTTGCTGTTTCATTTCAAACCTGCGTTCCGATTCTGCCAGCTTCTTTTCCCGGCTTTTCACTTTACGCGCTTTTTTGTTCTGCTCCTGCTGCAATTTCAGAGCCTGCTGGGATTTTGTTCCAATGCCTGTATTCTCCATCTGTCTCTTTACATCACGCTGCATTCTCTTAGGATTCTTTTTCATTTCCTTAACAGCAGTTTCCACAGCGGGGCTAAACTGCAGACTGTAATAATGTCTCAGTATAAACTCAGAAACTTCATAGTCTTTCGGTTCCGAGCCAAAGGTCACTTTCGCCGCAGCCAGTTTTCCATCCTGGATCCGTTCAAAACACCTATCCAGAATGGATCTTCAAAACATACGATCAGTCTGCTCCCTACTTCGCCCATAACAATCCCTCCTTTAAATGATTGAAATGAGCAAAGAACGGACAACCCGGAGGGGCAGGTTACTTACCCTGACAAGCAGGACGGCCGGGCTACCTACCGGCTCTGGCATACATTGTGTACACGTTGCGTTTTTATCTTTGCTTTTATAGTTTACTATTATACTATATCATCATTCATCTGTCATTTTCTTTCTGCAGTTCCCCACTCAACTACCATGAACAGACCGATTCCTATACCGGTACACAACAAGAATATACCTATTATTTTTTTCTGAATGATCTGGCACAGCCCTATGACCACAAATATTAAAGCGAGTATCAGAGATAGGGCAAAACAGATTTTGGGCCATTTTCCCTTTCTATGGCTGAAATATTCTTTTCTTCTTTCGCTTATTTTATTTTCTGCTTTATATTCAATAATGCCTTCCAGCAGAGCTTTTATGATATCTTTAATAAGTTCCATGATAGGATACCTCGTTCACCTTTCTTGCTAAAAATTCATTTTCTCTGTAAACTCTTCTACTGTTTCCATGATTGCAGGATATGTAATCTCTCTTGCATATAAATTTTGTGCCTGATACCTTTTCCATAAATCCTGCAGAACAGCTGATTCTTCCAATGCCAGCAGAATCCGTTTTGTATCCTGCAAAACGGATAAGGAATCTCTTTTCTTCGCTGTGGCAAAAACTGCCTGTTTTAGAAGGTTCCAGTCTGCATTTTCCCGGTATAGCCGGTATAGAAGGTGTAAATCATAAAAATCTCTTGCCCGCGTATTTCCTACGTTTCTTCGGATAATTGTTTCGTATTTTTCTGCCAGTATAGTTTCCTGTGTGTAGGCTTTCACCATTACCCGGCGGTCATCAAACAGGAAGGGGTAAAAAAATTTGACTTCTTTTGGTGTAATTTCGTCACCGGTTGTTATGTCTATCTTCATAGGTATTTTCATTTTCCCATAAGTAGCTTGGATGGAAGCACGGAAATTCTCGTATTCGTCATCCTCACGAATCGGCGTTAAGTCTAAAAGCTGAAATTCAATCCCGTCATCCACGGACTGATCCAGAATTTCGATAATTGCTTTTCGTATACTCTGTTCATCCATTGGCAAGCCTTTCACGGTCGTGTCCATATCCATTGTCGTTCGTTCCGCTACGCCAAGGATGGCGGAAATCAACAACCCACCTTTTAAAATAAATCTGTCCTTATACAGAGAAACAGAAAGACGTTCAATGATACGTTCAAACATAAAAATCTGCAGAATTTCCTGTGCACGGATCCCCTTCTCCTTTGCCAGTTTGTGAATGGCTCCTTTTAATTGTTCTGGTGTTTTCATGATAATATCTCCATATACTCTTGTACTTTTTCCTCAATATGAAATTTCCTAGCATATTCCATTAATCGGATGTTGTCACGCTCCTTGGAAGCAAAATATCCTTTTACCGCTTGAGTAAAAACCTGAGGGTCTGTCTGTTTGCGGCTCCGTATCATATCACAGATACACCGCTCTCTGTCGTAGACCATGATTTTTCCGCCTTGCGGTGAGACCATCTCCATCATTCCAATGCTCCATAAGGACGGCTTGATCCTGTGGAAATCTACATGAAATAATTCTTCTTTTAGATAAAATACATTATAGGTCTTTGGCACTGTCATGGAAACCATCTGTGGAAAACGGTCAGACAGACCATGAAAATATAATGCTGTTCCATAAGAGAAAACCCCTTTTTTACATCTGCTCTGGAGCAGTACAAATTCGTCATTGATACTATCCGCAAAGGAATAGATTCCCCGGCTTTCCCTGATCAGACTGCCTTCATCCAGATATTTTTTAAGCTGTTCCCGGCGAATTCCTGCGCTGGTTACATCTTTCGTATATAGATAGCCATTTTCTCTGACAAGTTTTTTCAAAGAATCTAAATCGGTCATAACATCACCTCTCTCGTTATCACTTGACACTATTATGTCATATGGTATCAAGTTTGTACACATTCTTGATGGTTTAATTATGGCCGATTTTTGTAAAATTATTTAGAACTTTTTCTCTGTTTTCTAAATTTCCTTCTGTTGTCAAAAGGATACAGAGACAGCTCAGGATCGTTTTTTATTATTTCTAAAACCAACTTATTTTTTCATCTCTGAATTGAGGCTTGTCTCCATTTTGATAAGGATTGTAATTGTTTAGATTGCACCCAAATTCGGTCAGGGATCTTATTTTATTATCGGTTGTCCATTTAATCAAGGAAATCCCGTCAAATTCTTCTTTTCCACCTGTGGTCATTTCGATTTTGAAATACCACTCTACTATAGTTTGGTCATCTTTATGGAAAAATTGCTTTATCTCCCAGCTGATAACTTTTCCCCGTGTATTCCATTCATGAAACCAGTGTTTCACTGTTTTTCGGTCTTCATACTTGGGGCCCCAGCTCTCTGTATAGACCACATCTTCTGTGAAAATCTCGTCAATTCCCAAATCCTGTTGTGTAAGCCACATATCAAACCATAAACGGATAATTTTTTCTCTTTCATTCATAATGGCGCCTCCAAAAACTCTACTTCAACAGATAATTTCCTGACATTCTCCTTTGATCAGTATTGTTTGTCCATCTGCTAATTCGATCAAACCCTCCTTGGATATTTCTCCACAAGGACTTCCTTTTTCGGCATGGGGTATCAATGGATTTGCCAGATAGCCCAAACTATCGGCAAAATTTCCCGCTGCGATCATACTGCCTGCGCTTATCCCCAGATATACCAGCCCCTTTTCGATGGCCTGTTTCAGCGGTTCCGAAAGCCCTGTCCTATTTACTTCATCCAAAAGTGTCCGGGCATTCCCGCCACAAAAGGCGATCACATCATACTGCGCCAGCTCCAAGGCATTCATTAATCGAAGCTGTGCCGGTATATCCCTGACATAGCTTGAATAGGTTCTTTTATACCCATCAGAAAGCAAAAGCGTCAAATCATAAAGAAGGATATTATTTACCGATATCCCCATATTCATAAGACGCTCCATACATACGATAATCCCTTCTCTCGCACCATCATTTTCCACTGCTGCAGATGGGACCAAAATCGCTTTTGTATCAATCGGTTCTTTTCCAACGCATTCCCAAAACAATGGTGTAGTTTTTTCGTTTAAACCGCTTGAGGTCAAAAAAAGAGTTCTCATGAGTCTGCTTCTCCCTTTTATACAATAATATTCAGGATTTATCGCTCCACAACAATAGTCAGCATGACTAAGTCTTCATCTCCAGTGTTGATGATACTATGCTCTGATCCCTTTGGACAGATGTGACAAGTCCCCGGGTTAAGGATTTCTTCTGTCCCGTCACAGACTGCTTTACCGGTTCCTGAAAGAATATAATTGATGTCGTCACTTGTTGGATGACTATGCATGCCGATGGAACCGCCGGCATGTATGGCACAAGGAATGATCTTCCCTTTGTCGTCCATATACATTCTGGCAGTCATCTCGCCTGTGCCATTGTTCATTCCCGGCATATGTATTTCCTTTAACTCATTAAAATCAATTAACATTTCAATTCCTCCATATCTATTCTAAATATTACTAGCAGTCCCTGAATATAAAGAATCAGCAATAATAACGTATCTCTCCAAAATATATAAGCCATTTCTGAATAATATCGGCACTACGTGCCTCTATCATTCTCATAATATTACGCAACGTGTGTGAAGGTATCCTTGAATTATTATTGCAGAGCAAAGATTTCCCCGCACTAGTAATCCATACCTTTGTTGCATTTTCAGAAGGCTTCCCCTTTGCAATATGTACATGAATAGGCTCAACAGGCCTATTTTCATTTGTCCAAAAATAAATCCAATATTCTCCCATTCTAAAGATTTGAGGCATTCTCAAATCCCCCCTCCTGAGAAAATTCCATGATAAGGTGTGCTGTTGATCTTATTATTTCTTCAAACTGTTTAATCTCCTCTTCTGAAAAATGATAAATATTCTCCCACTTATATTGAGGAAGCCAGCATGTAGCATGTTTAAATCCATATTGTTCATCTGGTCTCTCGATATACACTTTTACTGTTCCATCTTCCTGCATATCAGAATGAACAATTTCTGTTTCATCATTCAATGTCATAAAAGGATACATCATATTATCGTTCCTCCCTGTCTTATATGATACTTATTGATTATATTATATCCCATTAACTCTATTTTCTAATTAGGATTTACCAGCGTGTCATGTTTCTCCTAAACTTGTTTGTATAAGACTGCTTTAATTCATCTGCAGTTATTCCATAGCAAAGAAGAACATCATTATAATACATAAGAACATCTGCAAGTTCTTCGATAAGTTGTTCCCGCAAAGTGTCATCTGAAACAGTGTTTTCACTGCCGTTCTTTTTAATGATATCAATAACTTCTCCGATTTCACCTATCATCCAAAGTAATTTATTTTTTCCTGTTTCAGGAGAAATCGGTTCCCATTTATCTTTATATTTATCCTGCAGTTCTCTTTGCATTGCTAACATTTCATTTAATCCAAAATCTTCCATAAGTAACCCCATACATTTCCTTTTATCTGTTTCCGGTTTTTATATATTCTATCAATGCTTCCACATCATCAAAATCATCATAGTCCCCATTAATGCCCTCACGGTGGTATACAATTCCATTGGCCTCATTTCTTTCCAGACAGTCCAAAAGATATTCTTCACCATATCTTTTTATAAATAGAGTAAAAGCATAGGGTTTTATTTTGCCTAATAATCCTTTTCTGCATTCTTCATCGCATTCATAACAATGTTGTATTTCTTTTTCAATAGAGCATTTTCTGTTTTCACACCACTCTTTGTCAGGACATTGTCCTGAATCGCAGCCAAAGCAGGCTGCGTTTTCAGAGCATAAACAGCAGGCAAGTCCGCATCGGGCAATTCCTAATTCACGTTTCATTACAATACCTCCAAATTTCTATCTTCTTTTCATCACTCATACACTGTTAATCATATTTTTCAATATTTACCGTACCGATAGCCGACTGATTTGGTTCCCCGGTAATAAGATCCTGAGGCGCTGGTATCAGCATCATAAAGCCCTCTTTTCCATATCTTTTTGCATAGCCCTGGGCGTATTCTTTTTCTACGGAAATATGCATGACTTCTCCCACAACCATAGCCGTAATGCCTGCGCCGCTTAAATCCTGTATCTCTTTCAAGGTACATTCTATATTAATGAAAGCCTCTTGAATTGCCGGCGCATGAATTGTTTTTCCATTGGAAAGCGTAAAATCTCCTACAGCAAATTCATCGGTTTCTATATTGTTATGGTGAATGGTATTTACCAGTTTATCGTAATAACTTACAGGCAGAAAGTTTATGCAAAAACATTTTTCCCTTTGAATATTGGCGTAGGTATGGGTATGTTGATATAAATTCCCCATTACGGCAAAAAAAGCGGTTTTATCTCCATGAAAACAGCTCCACGAATGAAAACAAACATTTGGCTTTCCATTCTCTTTCCATGTGGTAATTGCAAATAAAACCGTAGGTATTCCAGCCGTTACCTCAAAATGTGAAAACAGTTTAAATTCTTCCGGATAGGAAGGCTTAAAATATTTGGGAAAGTCTTTTCCGATTTCTATTTTCAACAAATCACCTCCTGGATTGCATACTTTTTATTACTTCTTATCAGTCTCTTTCGCATTCAATGTTTGCTCAAGAAATTCTTTTACTGCGCATATATCTTTAAATTCTCTATACTTTGGAAATCCTTCCGGATTATCTGCGGAATATGTCAGTGAAAAAATATAGTAAATATCTTTACCAAATCCACTTCCGGCAACATATAATACATCTCCGTTTGTTTCACACTTTGCCACCGCCCAAACCCTTTTATTATATAAAAAATGGGTATTTCCGATTTCTTTTTTTAATTCTTTAACCAAAACACCTTCTGATTGTGATAATGGAATCATATGCCAGGCAAAGTCTTTCCCATATTTATCGAACAGATCACAAAATACTTCTTCCGCTGTCATACAAAATTTCTCCTCTAAATTTCAAAGCACATATTTCTTTCTATCCTTTCTTTACAAGATTCAGCTTTATATTTCTTCTGGCTGCAATCTTCCGAAAAACTTCCGCTACATATGTATCTGAAAATCTCCAAAATCAAAAATACCATTGCCTTGTTTTAGCGTCCCTTTATCCGACAAACTTTGAAATGCCTCTTCTATCTTCTTGATCAAATCATTCGGCACAGACAATTGATGATGACCAGGCAAAATCCGGTTTATTTCTAAAGACTGGACCCTCTTTACTGACTGCCAAAACAGCTGTGGATCTGTAGATGGATAGAAAGCGTCGAGGCAGCCTTTGTATATCAAGTCACCGGAATACAAATATCTGCGCTCCGGATCATAGAAACAACAGTGTCCTGGAGAGTGACCCGGCGTATGGATAACTTCCAGCAGCCTGTTTCCTAATGGCAGACGATCACCATCCTGTAAAATCTTCCGGGGCATTCCTCTGAATATCTGATAATCCTCAAGGACAAAATCCTCCGGGAAATCACAGGGACGGGAGGATAAGATATCCTTTACGGTTTGTAACGGGATTGGAAATTGAACCGATAACCAGTCTTTTTCTGCTTCATGGACTGCAATATTCTCAAAATACTTATGTCCTCCAATATGGTCCCAGTGGACATGGGTGGTCACTGCCATAACCGGAAGAGAGGTCAGCCCGTCCACGATTTTCCTGATATCAGATATTCCCAGACCAGTATCGATCAGAACAGCTCTTTCTGTTCCGCAGACCAGATAGCAGTGTGTTTCTTCCCAGTGTTTATATTCGCTAATAGCAAATGTGTCACTGTCAATCTCTTCTACTGTAAACCAACTATCCATATTACATCACCATTTTCAAAATACAGAATATTACAATTTCATCTTCTTACACAACAATCACATCGTGAATATCCTCACGCAAATTATACAGAACATATTCTGCCCGGTTTTCTTCTCCGCCTGCAATTTCATTTAAGAAGCTGTCTAAACCGCGGCATAATTCAATAAAATCAGGATCATTACCGTCAGTATATATAAATCTCATCTTTATTTTTCTCCAGAAAATTCACTTTTGCCTATTATATCATAAAGCGGAGATCCAAGCGAGCATTCATACTCATTTGGCAGCCCCTTTCTTGTTGCGAAAATAGTGAAAAAGAAGAGAGCCTCCTTATGAGGCTCCCATTGCGATGTTTCCCTAAATGTTTGTTTTTTGAGTATTTCTATACATCATCCTTCTTGCTTTTATTTTCCCAAGAATACCAGATAAATACATTGCATTCACAACTAACATACCAAAGGCTAATCCAAGACCTGCCCCTGCTATACGCTCATACAAACTGTCTGGTATACCTAAGCCCGATAGTTCAATTCCTATAAATGCAATCATTCCCAGTAATGCAATGATCGTCAGCAAAAATAATCTCTTCTTTATCTTCTGGTTTACTGTCTCTGTATAATCCGATAATTTTAATACTGTTTCCTTTACTTCTTCATCCATCCTCCCGCTTTTCCTTTCTCCATCGATGATTTCAGGGATACTAACATGATAAAATTCTGCCAGATCAACTAAAATGCTGATATCGGGCATGTTTTTACCAGTCTCCCAACGTGATACGGTTCTTCCGGAAATATTTAACTGTTCCGCAAGCTGCTCCTGGGTCAAATCCTTCTCTTTCCGGAGCGCTTTCAAAAAAGTTCCGATTTTCATCTGATCCATATCCCTTTTCCTCCTTTCACCGACAGAATACCATTGGCATAAATTTTTCAACACGACACAAAGCGAGAAAATGCCCCATTCTTTCAATTAGACATGGATGTCCATCTTATTTTTCAGGAATTCTGCTGCGTATTTTCTGTCACTTCTTCGAGCAGAATGGTATCACATCCCTCTACATCCCATTTCAGGATCCCCTGTTCATCCTGCATGGTCTTTCCGCTCCAAAGTTCTTTCCACACCGTGCCGGGAGTAAGCTGTGCCCTGGAAAGATCCACTTCTTTCACTTCATTGGTATCTTCCCAGTGGAACACCGCAAGATAATGTTTCCCATTGATCACTGCCGTATATGTATCACAGGCAAAACCGCCGTTGCTGGAAACAGGACAGAATGCCACGCCGGATCGTGCCACTTCGTTAACTTCCCGGTTGGTAGCCAGCTGCATAGCACGCTCCCTTGCTTCCGGCCGCTCATAATCGTCACTGAGCATCATCACAGTGCCTGAGATCACAGAGGCTGTATAACGGGCCCTGGCTTCTCCTAAAGAGCTGTCCCGCTCCATTTCAAAGCTCCGGAGAAGACAGATATGATCCGGATCGTTAAAAGAATACAGCCTGCCATTCTGCCACCAGCTATATGTCTCTGCGTTCAGGGTATATTCCACATCCTCATTTCTTCCAAAAGCATCACAAGCAAAACGTCTTGCATGTCCATATCCGTGAGGGAACAGGGGCGCAATAGAGAGACTGATAAAAAAGTCTCTTCCGATCCGCTCTTTCGACAGGTTATCCATGATCCACTGATACCCCACCGCAATGGCCTGACGCCCTGTCCGGATGCTCTTATCATAATGACACCCCTCAATACCTCCATGACTTAAGAAGTCCATCTTAAGATAATCAAATCCCCATTCCACAAACCGGTCCAATTTCCATTTCATCTGTTGTTTCCATACCGGATGAGTTACATCCAGAGGATAAGAACCATCCAATTTAGGAAGAACGTGCCCCTGATCATCTCTGAGCAGGATCTCCTCATGTCTATGTCCCGGAGCACCGGGGATTTCCTTACTTGCATCTTCTTCGGAAAAGATAAACGGAGCGTCATAGATTCCGGCTTTTTGTCCGTTTTCATGAAGTTCCTCTGCCAGATCTTTTAATATGCTGGCATCCAGATTCTGCCATCCATTATCCATATTTACATAATTGCAGCCTTGATTCTCATAGCCGGCAGGGCGAAGTGTATCGCCAAGGAATTTTCCTGTATTCCGGAAGTTTTCCTCATTCAGCCGGAATTCCAGTCCGGCCCAGCTGTTAAACCCAAAGGGCACTCCATTATCCCATGTAAGTTTCCGGTCCTTTGACAGCAGATCTCCATACCACTCCAGAAGTCTCCGATAGTCAGGACCGTAAAGGATACAAAATGGCGCTGAGGCCACACTGCTGCCTGACAGGCTTCCTTGAGGCATTGTGTCGTGGGTTCCCCTGTCTGCCACTCCGCTTTCCGCATACAATGTTTTCGCATCATATCCGGAACAGGTCAGCCCATTCTTCCATACAGAAAAATCCATAGCGCCCACAAGCAGTCCTTCTCTGGAAGACTCATCAAAAATCACCGTCAGGTCATAGCTTCTTCTTCCCGGTTTCAGGGGCTGAGCCTCATATCTGGTCCACATGGTGTTATCATATGGCACCAGGAGCATCTGAGTCCAGAGGCTTTTCCAGATTTTCTTTGTATTATTTCCCGGACCGCAAAAGATCAGCGGTACCAGTCTGGAAGTTTCAACCTTCTTTCCCTTCTCTGACAGTTCGCAGACTGCAGTGGGCACGCCCTCCTCCGTAACCCGGAGATATTCCGTCAGCATTAGATTATTTTCAGAAGAATATACCAGTTTCCATCCGTCAGGAAGACATGTCTTTTCTGTCATTTTTGCCTCTCTGGTGTCTATCATCCGGCCGTCGATATGCCGTGCCTGGGCATATGCGCCTAAAACTGCTGCATCATCCCATATCAGTTCAAATCGACCATTATCAAGAACATCCCACAAAATTTTATGTACTTCTTTTGCCATCTGAATCTCCTCCTGCATATTTGAATATGATGTTAATGCTCTCCTTGGCTGTCATGATCTCGATCTGTCATGCTGTCGTGAGATTGCCGGGATATCTGTCATGGAATGTTCCATTTGATGGGGCGGATAACCGCCCCATTACGAAAGAACTTAGTTCATGC
>DXIQ01000089.1 GCA_019112785.1 Candidatus Blautia stercorigallinarum | reverse complement strand
TAAACCATCACTAAACTTGGGGATTTTCCGGGACTATACGGTTATAATTCAAAATTCCAATATTTAACCGTTTTACCCTGTTTAAAACTACGGTTCAAATTGTAAAAACCATTTTTTAACCGTAAATTTTGCTTTTTGACGGTTCTTATTTCCAAAATTCCTATACTTTCCCTTTATCCAAAACTTCTTTTAATAGTATCCAGTTTCCCTGCCTTCTCCACCCAGTTCTCTACACAGCCGCAGCGGCAGCAGACATAGCGGATAACCGGAATCTTCCCTATCAAGGTCATTGATGTTGTATAAATATTATTGCCGCTGGTATAACGGCGGGGATTATCGGGAACACGGACAATATCCATCGAACCGCACTTGGGACATCTTCCTGAATTTTTCATACCTGTTTTCCCCCTTAAAATTCTTTTTTCTTTATAATTCCGATACTGATCCTTACAGACAAAAGTAAAATTAAAACAGTGCCGGCAATCAGGATCATCAGGAAAGCCCCGATCCCTATCTCGGGAAGGGAATCCAGAAGAGGTAAAAAGTCTTTTCCCCACTGCTCTACACTCTGTGCAAGCAGGGCTATGGTCAAATAGACCACAGCAAAGCAAATAATCACAGCAATCCTCCCTTTCTCAGCGCCAAATTTCAGCATGACAGGTATCATCACCGCCATCATAAATAATACAAGGGGCAGAACAATAAAAGCAGTTATGACCAGTTCACTGACAGGCCCCTGGCCTCTGACCACTCCGGCAGCCGTTGCCAGAACAGATACTGCCAGCCAGGCTCCCAGGCCCATGATCAGTCCGAAACAATATTTTTCAACGGCGTAGGTCTTTCTGGCGATGGGAAGGGAAAACAAAAAGGCGTTTCCATTGTCCAGTTCATCATAGCTGATGGTACTTACCGAAAACAAAGAGAATATAAAGGATACAAATCCAATAGTATAGGATGTGTTTTTTGAAAACAGAGCCATTCCGATCCCAATGACCATGATCAAAGCGAAAAAGTTTTTCTGTACCTTCATTAACCGAAAATCTTTTATCAATAATCCTTTCATAATCTTTCACCTCTTATCATCATAGTTATCACTTCATCAATATTTCCTTTTTCAATGGCGATACCCGGGTAATTCTCCAGGTAATATTGTTTCTGGTCTGTCAGGCAGCTATATCCATAAGGTTCTTCCTTTTTCCTCAGGATATAGTTTTTGTCCAGCCCCGCATACTGGTCTCTGTCCACTTTCAAAAGTCCGTAATCGCTGAGAAGTACATCTGTGTCTTCATGGAGGATAATCTTTCCCTCATGGATCATATAAAGGTCATCACACAAGGTTTCCAGGTCGCTGGAAATGTGAGAGCTTATAAGGATAGACCGCTCCTCGTCTCTCTCCATAAATTCCCGGAGCATTTCCATGAGTTCATCTCTGGCTACCACGTCCAGACCGGCAGTAGGCTCATCCAAGATCAGCAGTTTTGCATTATGGGAAATTGCTGCCAGAACTTTCAGCTTTGCCTTCATTCCTGTAGAAAAATCTTTCAGACGTTTCTTTTGGGGAAGCTGAAACCGCTTCACCTGTTCTTTGAAAAAGGCTTTGTCAAACCCGGAATAGAGGCTTTCCATAACAGGAATGATATCTTCGATAGTCAGATACCCGCTGAACCCGGAGTCAGAAAGGACAACGCCCAATTTCTGTTTGTCTTCTGCTGAAAAATCCTTCAGGTCTTTTCCAAAAATCCGGATACTGCCGCCGTCTGTGGAGATCAGCCCCAGGACTGCCTTAAAAGTGGTGCTTTTTCCCGCCCCATTCTGTCCTATGAGACCTGTGATACAGCCTGGCTGCACCTCCAGGGAACAATCCAGAGCGAAACTTCCATAATTTTTTCTTAAATGATCGATTTTTAACATAATCACCCCTCCAACAATAACTCAAATATGTCTTTTAAATCCTTATCGCTGATCCCGCAGCGTCTGGCCTTCTGGATGGCTTTTTCCAGATCTGCCTCTACTTCCTTCTTCTGCTCCTCCAAAAGCCGTTCTGTATTGGTGGCCGCCACATAGGTTCCTTTGCCGTGAACAGTAACGGTAAAGCCTTCGGCTTCCAGATCGTCATAGGCCTTTTTCACGGTCAGGGCGCTGATCTTCAGCTCCCTGGCCAGGGCGCGTACAGAAGGCAGATTATCATTCTCCTTTAACTCCCCTTTCCGGATAAGGGTTTTAATCTGGTCCACGATCTGTTCATAGATCGGGATCATCAGAGAATTGTTTATGATTATCTTCATGTACGGTTCCTCCTTTGTTGCAAACAGTATATAACAGTGATTAACTGTTGTCAAGTGTTGTATACTGTTTATTTCATAAAAAATAAAAAGAGCGGGAATCAACCTCTGTCCTATATCTGTAAACAGGCAGGCTCTTTTCCGCTCTCTTTCCCATATGTGCTAATTCAGAAGTATTCAATTTTTCTT
This sequence comes from Candidatus Blautia stercorigallinarum, assembly GCA_019112785.1. Taxonomy (GTDB): domain Bacteria; phylum Bacillota; class Clostridia; order Lachnospirales; family Lachnospiraceae; genus Blautia; species Blautia stercorigallinarum. Next base: position 20,755 of record DXIQ01000089.1, on the reverse strand, counting down.
ATAGACTGAAAATATTCTCTATGTAAGGCCATGTCTGTAGATCTTCTGTATCTCTCCCCAGTAAGCCGGCTTTGTATCAATATGTTCATACCCATACTTTTCATAGAAACCATCAAAATGGCTGACAATATAGACCGCCGGAAAACCTTGTTCTTTCAGATAACTTTCCGCATTTTGAAGCAATTCCCGGCTCAGTCTTTTTCCCCGGAAGTCTTCTTCTACAAATACATAGCCGATATATGGCGTATAAGGTACATCATTGATACAGTCTCTTTTTAAAACCGCACAGTACCCTGCGATTTTCCCCTTTTCTACTGCTGCGAACACGCACTCCCAGTCAGAGAAATTTTTCTCCATGTCTTCTGCCAGGTATTTCCCGCCCTGCCAGGAGCAGTACTCAGCATAGTCTATTACCTTTCTCCAAAATTTGTCTTTCTGTTCTATTCTCTCAATTTTCATCACAGTTTTCCCTTTCCAGATTCAGGAGGAACTCCTTCACTCCCAGTCCCCCGGCATACCCTGTCAGCCTCCCGTCAGAACCGACCACTCTGTGGCAGGGAATGATAATGGGAACAGGATTTTTATGATTCGCCATTCCCACTGCCCTGCTTGCTCTGGAATTTCCTATCTCTACAGCGATCTCCTTATAGGTCCGGGTTACTCCATAAGGGATCCGGGTGAGCGCCTCCCATACTCTTTTCTGGAAATCTGTTCCCTCCGGCCCGCAGGGTACGGTAAATTCCTTTCTCTTCCCCTGGAAATATTCTTCCAGTTCTTTCACTGCCCATCTGGTCATCTCACTGGCCTTTCCTGTGGATTTTACTTTCTCGTCTTCCCCAAATTTTATTGCCTGGAGACCTTTTTCTCCAGCCAGAATTGTCAGAGCTCCTACAGGGCTTTCATATATTTCTCCGTAAATCCTTTGTTCCTCCATAATCTTCCTCCCTATATCCAGGTGATCAGCGATATGCAAAATATCCCTGCATAATACAGGCTCAGCGCCAGCACGCTCATTGGTTTTGACAGCTTATGAAAAAATCCTTTTCCCACCATTAAATCAGAAACCGCGAACAGCAGAGCTCCGATCCCGGCTCTCAGATAATCCGGCCCCAGTTTTGCAGGCAGCATAACCGCCACTGCCGTCATTCCCATAAGTACAGCCGGGTATAGGATCATCGCATACAGCCAGGGGTTTTCTTTGCCCCCTTCTAACTCCCTGCGAAAGATATACAGGGAAATTCCCATAAAAAGCAGCCACCAGAAAAAGCTTACAGGAGTGTAGGCTCCTCTTGTAAGAAACCAGCCGATCAATATCAGATGGCCCGCTCCAAAAACTCCCATCCCCAGGAAAAACTGCACTTCCAGAAGCCCGTCTGCCAGCAAGAACAGAAGCAATGCCGCCAGGATCCACTTTTTATCCAGTCCCTGGCTGTCCCCTCTTGCCCAGATTCCGAGGAAACCGGTACATACGATCATCCAGGTAGAAAGGCACTTAGGAAGTATATTCCACTTCTGTTTTCCCCATTCCTTGATCTTAAAATGGAGAGTCATCCCTGCGGCGATCACAGGAATCACCAAAATCCCCCAAATCACATACAGCATAAAACACCCCCGTCCTTTATCCGCAACAGTTTCTGTATGGCTACATTTTATCATGAAAAAAGGCTATGTAAAGAGCTCCAGGAAAATATCTTAATCGCTCTTGACATCTTCCAGAAAACTATACAAAATAAATCCTGACACTGTTTTTAAGCAGTCTTCCATTAAAGAACACATCAGAAAGGAACTTTCATCACCATGTCATTAGAATCTGTAAAACAATACTTCAAATCCTTTGGAAAGGAGGAGGACATTCAAGAATTTTCTCAGTCCAGCGCCACTGTAGAACTGGCCGCTCAGGCAGTAGGCACAGATCCTGCCCGGATCGCCAAAACCCTGTCTTTTTACAGCAAGGAAAAGGATCATGCCATCCTGATCGTCACCGCAGGAGATATGAAGATCGACAACAGTAAATTCAAGCATTTCTTTGGTATGAAAGCAAAAATGCTGGCAAAAGAGGATGTAGAGCCTCTCACCGGACATGCCGTAGGAGGCGTCTGCCCCTTTGCCAATCCTTCTCATACAGAAGTCTATCTGGATCAGTCTTTACAACGGTTTGAGACAGTCTTCCCTGCTGCCGGCAGCAGTAACTCCGCTATTGAGCTGAGCTGCTCCCAGCTGGAGGAATACACCAATTTCAAAGAATGGATCGACGTCTGCAAAGCCATGTGATCAGCAGATTTCTTTTGCGTCCTTGGGAAGTTTGTAAACACGTTCCAGCCAGGCTCTGGAGTTTCTCCCCTCTTCTTCATCATAGGAGAAATTCAGAGTCTTGCTTACTTCCCGGGCCACGTTTTCAAAAACATCGCACATTTCCAGAACACTCTTCCATATTGCTTCTTTTTCGCCTACCGGATAGGTTCTTAAATATCTTTCGTAAAGTTCTTTGGGCAGGTATCTTTTCAGATATTTTCCACTTTTTCCTACGCTGACAGAAAAATCATGATCCTTCCCGGCTTTCCAGGAAAGGACCTTAAACAGCATAGGTCGTATGATCACATCCAGCTGATCCATCACATAGGGAAGCTCCTCCCTCCACAGACCTTTTGCCACGTTGTTCAGGCACCACCAGAATTCATTACAAGCTGCCAGAAATTCTTCCTGGGAAGGTTTTTTCACCCAATAAATCTTATCGGATACCTGTTCCGGAACTGGAAGACATTCGGTCTTGTCTAAAAGTATCTGGTAAGGTTCCCTCTTTTTCAGTTGTTCTTTTACATAGGGAAGGGTGCATACATGAAGGTCCAGACGGTTTCCGTCTGCAAACTGCATCAGCCATCCGTAGCAGTTTTCATGGTTTCCGTTATCCCAGAAACCCTCCTCCGGATACTGCATATAAAGCCGTTTTCCAAATCGGTCGATCCACTCCCGGTTTTCAATAAAAGGCCTGGTCTCTTTCACCACATAAACCAGGTCATAGTCCTGGAAAATATCTTTAGGAACTCCCGGAACTGTCCGGGAGCCTTCCAGATATGCCGCCAATATATTCTCGTCTTCTCTGGCCGTAGAGATCAGCAGATCAAACATTTCCTTTTCACTTCTCATTTTTATACCTCATTCTGCAAAACATGATCACGCCGGCAGCGGCTGTCAACAGTCCCAGCAGGGCAAAGGCCCCTGACACAGAAAACATCTCTGCCAGAGCGCCTCCTCCCGGGCTCAGCACTGTCATAAAAATACTGTAGGCCATACTGCCTGCTGATATCATTGTAGCACGGGATCCACTGGAAAAGAACTTCTGATTTTCTGTTTCTGTCCGAAGCATGATCATCTCGCTTATACAGTGAGCGGCTCCTGCGCCTATAACAGAAATCACCAGAAAATCAGCGCCGCTTAAAGTGAGGAAGATCCCTGCCGCGATCCCTCCTGCCAGATAAAGCCTTCCTATAGAAATCTTTTTGCTTTTTTCTGCCAAAACCGCTCCTGCCATAGTACACAGAGAGATCAGCAGCAAAGGAATCCCCAGAAATCCCGGCTCCAGTCCCACTGCCACCAGATGATCCTGGAGAAGCATATAGATCACATAAACTGCCGCAGATACCAGACCAGAATAGGCCATCCGCCAGGCAACTTCCGGTGTCTTTCTTAAAAAAGCAGCCGTATCCAGAAAATGTTTTCCCACCTCTGCCGCCATAGCTATAGCCGATAATTTTTTCTTGTCTTCTCTTCCTTCTGCAGCAGCTTCTTTCAAAAGAGACGCACAAAGAGTGCACAGGATTCCCTGGAGCACTGCAAGGAGATAAGCCTTTTGATATCCCAGGCTTACAGTAACCACACTCATCAGACTGGTAAAGGCAAAAAGTCCTTCATAGAGAAAATCCTGCCGGGAAGCCACCTTCAAATAAAGCTCTTCCTGCCCCGCACACAGAAGGCTGTCATAGGTCAGAGCCTCCCTGGTACCGGAAACCAGGTTGTAACTCACCGCATTGATCCCCATAGCCAGAAGGATCATGAAAAAATGGTCTGAAACGATCATAAAAAGCGCCCCGAAAGCCGACACTATCCCTGCCAGCATAAGAGTCCGTCTCCTGCCTATGGTATCGGATACCATGCCGCTTGGAATCTCAAAGCACATACTCACTGCATGGAAGACCCCCTCTGCGATCCCTGCCTGGGCAAGAGAAAATCCCCTCTGCAAAAGGAAAAAGACCCATACACTATCTACGATCTGAAGACCGCTTACTACTTCATAAAGATATAATCTGGAAATTTGTTTTTTGATGTTCATAGCATTATCCTCTCATTCTCACATTCCTAGATAATGCCCATTTTCAGAATTACAGACAGCAGATTTTTATCCTGTGAAAAGGCAGTTTCCTGCCTTCCTGGGACTCTGCCACAGATAAGATCAATCTCTAAAAATGGGCGCACTTATAGCCTGAACATCAAAAAAGTTGCCTTTTTTAATCATTAAAAATGGTGTTTTCCAGCCCATTTGTGCGCCCTCCTGTTCAAGATTCAGGTTACTAAAACACGTAACCAAAAGTTATTATAACGGAAAATATATGACAGTGCAACCAATATTTTATATCCCATCAGTCCGTCTTCTTCCGGATCCAAAAGATCCAGATAAAGATTCCGGCTATAACCACAGCCGCAAAAGCCGGAAGGATAAAAAACCATACCGGATGATTTCCCTTTTCCTTTACTTCCTGCAAAACCTCTTCCGTGACAGTATTTTCCGTGTTTTCTCCCCCTGCCTGCTCTTGGATCGCCTGTCCGGGTATTACAGGAGGTTCTTCCTCCATTGGTATTTCTTCGTTTTCAGGATCTGAAAGGCAGATCCAGCGATCTCTGATCCCTCTGTAATACCCTAAATTTCCCCAGATCCGTTCCTGTCTGTCTTTATAAAATTCCGAAAACGTCAGTTCCTCCTCCGGCTCAAGGATTCCCTGATTTTCTCCTGAGCATGGGTAGGACCAGAGAACAGCCTTCTCCCCTGCCGGAAGCGTCTCCTCTTCCCCGGAAAAGATCTCCTCCATGTGGTCGTCTATGAACTGTCTGCTGTCATAAACCAGGTAAACATCTGCCATTAATACCCATTTTTCATCCTCCAGATATACGCCCCATTCTATACCCTGACTATCTGTATAGATATGTGATATCTGCAGCCTGGTGTTTCCCGGAATACTGCCGCTTTTTCTTCCATTTGGCGCAGTCCAGGAATCGATTTTACTCTGCGTATAATACTGTCTGTCCACATACTCACATTGATCACTATGGGTCTGATAAAACTGGTTTTCCGGCTCTAAGATCAAGTCTGCCCGTACCTGCCGTGGATTTATCCCTGACAAAACGATTACAAGTACAAATAAAAGTCCTTTGCTCAACCGCCGAGTAGTCTTCTCTCTGCTTTCAAAAAAGCTTTTTCTCATTTTCACCCTCCCTGTTTTCTACTTCTAATGTGTGGCTATCATATAAACTGCCCCACATAAATAAGAAATTCCATTGGCCGCCAAAGAAGCCAGCCAGGGATTTTTCTTACTTTCCATACACTTACACAACAGACTTCCTTCTGTCAAAATCACAAGAATTTCCAAAACAATCTGTATACTCCAGCTTAAAAATCCAAAATGAAATGGCTGAAGATAATAAATCGTTACAGTCACAGGATTTGTAAGCAAATTCAGAACCGCCAGCAACAGCAGATCCTTTCTCTTTCGGATACCCAGTATCAGAAAAACCAGGGTCTCGATAAGCCAGGTAAAACTCAGAGAAAGAATCAAAGTCTCTATCCATAACTTCATATCATCCTCCTGTTCTCTTGCTGTCCACAGCTCTCTTTCCTGCCTTTTCCACCCTCTTTATTGCAATCCATAAAAGGAACAGGGAGAAAAAAGCTAAAAGACTGGAACGGAAAGGAAATACTGAAATTTCTGCTTCAAAATAGGAAGGCAGAAATCCGATAAATAAAGCAAAAGTCAACAGTCCGAAGGAAGTTCCCGGCCATTTAGGAAAAATCCTGTATAAAAGCACCAGGGTAACCGGCATAGTCATGTTAAAAAGCAGGCTCCCCCCTGTCTGGAGCCATATACAGGAAACACACAATAACAGGATTCCCCCTCCTCCAAGAGAAAAAACTACTGTTTTTTTCACCCCTGCCAGGTCAGCCACTATTCCTCCTGATAATTTTCCCAGAGCCGTTGCTCCAGTCAGGATCAGTCCTGTCTGTACTGTCTGGTTCCATGAAAAAGAATTGGTCATTCCCTGATAAGAACGTAAAACTACAGTCATAAAAATACAAAGAACCGGAACCAGATCAAAAGCTTTTTCGGAAACAACCGCATTCCTTTTCTGTATATCTATAAAGCTTGCTTTTCTTCTTTTCTCTCCTCTATTTTTTCCTGCTGTCACTCCGAAAGCAGCGCTCAAAAGCAGAACTAGAAGTACAGCCTCAGATATTATTTTCACATAAGGATCTCCTGAAAACAGCTTGCCCAGATAAATCCCCAATGCCCCGGTTGACACAAATAGCCCGGAAGGCCAAATTTTCTCTGGAAATTCTCTGAGAACCCGGGATCCTGTCCCCACATGAAAAGCAGCATTCCCTGCTCCTGCCAGAAAAACTGCGGGCCATAGTGAAATATCTGTGGCCAGCGCCAGGATCACCAGCAATATACCCGCTATTCCTGTCCAAAAATAACCTTTTGCACTGCCATTGCTTTTCTCGCAGATTCCGTCCAGCAAAGTACCCATAGGTAATTCTAGGGCAAAGGCATAAAAATTATACAAAAACAGAAGTGTATACCAGTCTTTATTTCCTACGATTTCCTGAAAAACAAAACATGCGCAGGTAAAATCAATCCAGAAATGGCAGATTGTCCCCCAGACGATAAAATCATATTTTCTCGTTTTCATTCTATATTATTCCTCTACCAGATCATAACTTTCCCCGATCATCTGCTGTATCTTCTCCTCCGGTACACTGCCGTCCAGAATAATAGAATTCCAGTGTTTTTTGTTCAGATGATAGGCAGGGATCACAGAGGGATACACTTCTCTCCAGAAATCTCTCCACTCCGGATCTGCCTTTACATTCAGCCAGATATGTCCCTCTCTTTCAAATATCCAAAGAAACACCTTTCTGCTTTTCTTTTTCCGGATCACGGTCCAGTTGGGATTGTGAAAAGGTTCATCCCTGTAAACCTCAGGAAAGGTCAGGGCATACCGTATCGCCTCTTCTCTTGTTTTCATCAGCTTCTCCTTATAAACCTTTTTATTCCCACAGGCATCCCCGATTCTTTCAGGCAGATCACATATGCATAGCCCTGTCCGTTTTCATATACGGCCAGATACTTTTCTTTTAAGAACTGCTCCGTTTCTTCCATGGACTTTACAGGGAACCAGGGAAGGAAGCGGTTCACCTTCTGATCTCTCAGGAGCTTATAGAAAAATCCACGGTCTTCCTTGTGAAGTTTTCTTAAAAGCAGCCGTTTTGTTGCAATCTCTTTGCTTTCCGTTTTTATTCTCCATAAACCGGACTCTTTGTCATTCTTGGCAGCATCTCTCCATCTCCCTCTCAATCCACAGCATGATCACCTTTACAATGTATTCTTTCTGTCTGGGAGTCAGCTCTCTCCCTTTTCGGATCTTATGCCATTTTTCCAGGCACCCTCTGCAGCAGGTGGCCGTGGCATGCTGGGCAATAAAGACCGGATGCCCACGCATAGGGGTCTGTTTCCCGTCATTAGGAATTACTGCCGGCGCCAGTCTCTTTTCTATAAAATCCCAGGCATGCTGCCGGATCGTATCCATACCTTTCTGCCTTACGTACGCCTTGTCCTGTTCTTTCAGGTGAAATCTACTGCGGAAACTGGATCTGGAAAGCCCTTCAAAAAGCTGCTTGAGCCATTCCTCTTCTGTCATAACTTTCTCTCCTCTTTTAATGAATGGAAAAGCTGCTTTCCTTTTCCACAGGAATTTCCTTTTCTTCGATATCTTCGATCCAGATAAATCTCTGCTGGTACAACATGGAGATCAATTTTCCGATCTCTTCCCTTTTTCCCTGGACTTCCATCTCTACTTTTCCATCCCACCGGTTCTTTACCCAGCCGGTCAAGCCCAGCATCTGGGCAATATTCATGGCCCGGTAGCGGAAGCCCACGCCCTGAACCCTGCCGGAGAAGATCAGGTGTTTTCTGATGTTCTTTTCTCTAAACAAATCTCTCAGCTCCTATCTTTTATTCCCGCGTGCAACGAGCCAGGCGGACATGCCAGCATGTCCATTTGGCGACTGCTGCGAGGGTCTAATACCCCGATGCTTACATCGCTGCTAGTTTGATGCCTGTATGCTTGCATCGGATCTTTGACTTTATAAAGAAAATCGCCCTCTGCAGAAGGCGATTTCTGTCTGCTGCCTGTAAAGGCAGAACGTATTTTATTTCTATGAATTTATGCAATTTCAGCCTGTTTCAGGCTGTTCCGCGCTTCTCCTTTCCATTGTATCAAATCTGCCAGAAAGGAACAACCGGTATCTGACCATTTTATGATCTACAGACCGCCGTTTTCTAAGATTTTCACTCTTTTGTAAAGCTCAGGCTTCCACGGGCCCTTTTTCCCTTTACTGTGATCCGGTACTCTCCTCCTTCCTCAATCTCCAGCCGGAAGGAACCTGTAGGCATATCTTTGCTTTCAAAAATAGGATCCTCTCCCTCTTTCCGGATCATTACTGAAAGTTTTCCGGATTTCTTTTCTATTTTACCATATATCTGATCTCCCTTTTCCAGTTTAAGGACCTGGGAATCTGTAGTATTGAATACCTTGTAATCCATAAGGAACTGGCCTTCATTTCCCGTTCTGCTCCCGCTGAAATCTGTCATGCCGCAGCCAGCCAGCAAAAAACATCCCAGCAACAGGCCCAGATACTTTTTCATGTCCGCTCTCCTCTGTCAATTATTTTCACAAAAATTTTTCTTTTATCTTAGCACAGTCTAAAAGGAAAGTCATTTCCTGTCGATCTCTATATCCTTACTTTCCCGGTATTTCTTTTCGCTGACAAAATTCTGAAAATACGGTTGACTTTCTCTTTTTCATCTGGTTATAATGTACCTGGATCAGGTGATCTAAATATAAGAAATGTGAGGTGAGAACATGGACGCCAGTAGTTGTTATAACCCCAAAGGGCCTGGAATGACAAAAATATATCCTGCCGTAAGGAACACTGGAAGTTCTGTGTTCTGACGGTCTTTTTGTGTTGAGATTTATATATGTTTTTGGAATCCATTGCCCATTTTTAACAACTTTCTGAGCCGGTATAAAAGGCAGGGAAAGGAGAAATTCAAATGCCGCAATGGTATTTTTATGCCCTTTTTGCGCTGCTTTAGCCAGGTAGATCGATCTCTATCTCCCGGCTTTTGACAGGCAGCAAAGGGATCTTATGCCATGCCTTTTATGCAACAAAGCCCCTGGAAATTTTATTTTCCGGAGAAGATGTAAGGAGGTTTGGATATGAACACAAAAAGAACTTTTTTCACGAATCATGAAACAGTAAGACGCCCGGATTATCCCAGAGAAATCGCAAAACTTGCAGCACGGACCTTATCTCCTCATATGCTGCAGAAAAAACTACAGGCTTATCACGAAAGCGACATTGCCGCTGCCCTTGAGCTTCTGGACAAAAACACAAGGCTAAAGCTCTATGGGATCCTGGAGGACTCTGTACTGGCAGATATTTTCGACTATATAGAGGATATTTCCCCCTATATGGAAGAGCTGAACATCCGTCAAAAAGCTGCCGTGCTTTCCTATATTTCTTCAGACAAGGCGGCCTCTTATCTGAAGTCTCTTGACAGAGAAACCAGGAATTCCCTGGCTCCCCTTATAAAGAATTCCGCCAGACAGGATATCGCCCTGCTCCAGTCTTTCTCTGAGGAAGAAATGGGCAGTGTCATGACCACCAATTTCATTCAGATTTCCTGGAAACTCTCCGTCAAAGAGGCTATGAAGGAACTGGTGAAACAAGCGGGGGAACACGACAATATTTCAACCATTTATGTAGTGGACGACCAGGAAATCTTCTATGGAGCCATCGACTTAAAAGATCTGATCCTGGCAAGGGAAGGGGCTGACCTGTCCTCTGTTGCCATGACCTCATACCCTTATGTCTATGCCCATGAGACCATAGACGACTGCATAAGCCGGATAAAGAACTACTCGGAAGATTCCATACCGGTACTGGATATGGAAAACCGGCTGCTGGGCGTGATCACCGCTGAAGACTTTATGGAAGTGATCGATGAAGAAATGGGAGAAGATTACGCAAAACTGGGCGGTCTTTCCAGTGAGGAAGATTTAAAAGAAGCCTTGTCTGTCAGCATAAAAAAGAGACTTCCCTGGCTGATCATTCTCCTTGGACTGGGGCTTGGAGTCTCCAGCGTAGTGGGAATTTTTGAAAGCGTAGCAGCTCAGCTTACCATTGTGGTCTGCTTCCAGTCTCTGGTCCTGGATATGGCAGGAAATGTAGGAACCCAGTCTCTTGCCGTTACCATCCGGGTTTTAATGGACGAAAAGCTGAGCGGGCTTCAAAAGCTTTCCCTTATATGGAAAGAGACAAAAGTCGGTTTTATAAACGGTATCCTCCTTGCTTTGCTTTCCTTAGGTATGATCGGCCTGTATACCTGGATTTTTAAAGGAAAAGATCTATTCTTTGCCTTTGCTGTAGCCGGCTGTGTAGGGGCAGCGCTTCTCCTTTCCATGACTCTGGCAGCTTTTGCCGGAACGGTCATTCCTGTGTTTTTCAAAAAAATCAATATCGATCCTGCTGTGGCTTCAGGTCCTCTTATCACTACTGTCAATGACCTGGTGGCTGTAGTGGCTTACTATGGACTTGCCTGGATCTTCCTTATTCAGATCCTGCATCTGGCAGGATAAAAAGCAGCCTGGTATCCGATGGTCCTTGATTTTTTCCTGGACAGCCGGATATCAGGCTGTTTTTAAGTGATTTTTCATCTATCGCGTCTTTCCGTTTTTACTGTAACAGATCTCAGGATTTAGTGGTTCCTCTCCATCGGCTTTTCCTTTGCATTATCCTGGATCACCATGCTGATCTCCTCCGGACGTTCTCTCACCGGCCAGTGCTTACATCCTTTCAGCACATGGATCTGTCCCTTTGGACACAGATTTACCACTTTAAAAATGTCTTTCACCGGTACCAGCGGATCCTTTTCTCCGTGGATAAAGATCACCGGCATTTTCAGCTTATGAAGCTGCTGGACATAACAGGGAATGGCGCTTTTTCTGTCGCAGGAGCTTCTCTGAAAGTCCTGCATAGCCTTGCCCGTATTTTCTTCCTGACATACCTTCTGGACTTCATTTACCAGCTTATTTGTGATCTTTCTTTTGCTTCCGATAAGGCTGTACTGAAGCATATATTGGGTCAGCCATTTATTTTTCCCCAGAAGCTTATACTGCCATAAAGTAAAATTGGTCTTCTGTATCAGCCAGTATGAAAAAATATGAAAGGGCAGAGCCTGGGTCACTCCCCAGGAATCAATCGGAAACAGAGCTTTGACTTTTTCCGGATATTTCAGGGCATATCCGATAGATACCGCTCCGCCCATGGACAGCCCCGCCAGATAAAATGCACGGATGTCCAATTGTTCCACCGTCTCATTCAGCGCTTCGATATGAGCCTCATAAAAATGCTCACCCTGTATGTCCGGCTTGTCACTTTTTCCATATCCCAGCAGATCCGGGGCGTATACCGTATATTCCCGGGTAAAATTCTTCATCATTCCCCACCAGGAAAGCATGGCGTTATCTCCGCCGCTTCCATGAAGAAGAAACAATATCTTCCCGCCGGATCCTCTTTTGTAAATATGTATCTTACCATAAGATGTATTTATATTTAATTCTTCCAAATCTTATTCCTCACATCTTCTGTGCTTTCTTCGATTCTAACACATTCTCTGTGAGAAATCATCTATAAGATTCCGGATATGGACCTATTCCCTGTCACTCCGCAGAAAAAGTCACTTCTACGCTGCCATTTCCCAGGGCTTTTTCCCAGCCGGTAAGATCCTGGATCCTGGCCAGTCTGGTATAGCTCCAGGAATTGGAACCGTAAAAGACCACGATCTGATCCCCGTTGTATAATACTATATCTCCCGGCTGTGTGGTAGTCTGCCGTTTCCGGGTGGGAAGGCTTTTCCCCAGGGATCCTACTTTTTCAAAACCTGCGTAATCATTCATCTGAATCGTTACCGGTCCTTCCTTAAGCAGTTCGGCAAATGCTTCTGCTCCCGGATTCTTTTCAAGTTCTGCGGTAAAAACCTGGTCTTCGATCTGTACTTTCATTATTGTTTCTTCACTCTCCTCTGTATCTTCTTGGATTTCTGTCTGTTGCCCCTCTGTTTTAGGGCTTTCTGTCTTTTCCTTTTTTTCCTCATTACAGCCTGACAGCAGGAAACTAAAAATCAGGGCTCCCGCCATCAGCCAAAACAAAATCCTGCGCATCATAATCTTTTACAGGAATGCGCCGTTGCAGACCTGGAGTACCTGGCCTTTTACATGGCGTCCCATCTTGCTGGCCAGATACAGGCAGGCATAAGCCTGATCCATAGGGTCGCATTCAGGTCCCGGGAAATAAACAAAATGTCCGCTGTACTGAAGCATCTTATCTCCTCCCGGCTGCTCTCCTGCTTTATTCGCCACATGGGCAGGCGTTACTGTAGCACCTGGCGCCACAGCGTTACAGCGGATATTGGTATCAATGAGACGCATAGCCACATTTTTGTCAGGGTATTTAAAGCCCCCTTTGTGGAAGTATAGGTCGCCCCGCAGAAAGGTCTGGTTCCATTTACAGAGGAAACATTAATGATCACTCCCTCATTTTTCGGAAGAAAGATCTTCAGAGCTTCCCGGATATACCGCATAGGTCCTCCCAGATTCGTGTTCATCACATACATCATCCAGTCATCATCTGTCTCATCGATCATTTTCTGTTCACCGATCCCTGCATTATTGATGAGGATATCCACGTCGCCAAATTCCTTCAAAGCCGTCTCAAATACCTTTTTCGTATCTTCCGTAGAACACACATCTGCCACTACGCCTACGGCTCTTCCTCCCTTCTGACGGATACCTTCCACCACTGCGTCCAGTTTTTCCTTGCCTCTGGCTGTAATCACCACTGCGGCTCCCTCTTCTGCAAACAATTCTGCCATAGACTGTCCCATGCCGTAGCTTGCTCCTGTGATAATTGCCACCTTATCTTTTAACATCTGCTGATCCATAAATCTGCTCCTTTCTTCCGCTTTTTCTTTATAGCCTTATTTTATCAGCGTCAAGAGCAGATAACAAATATTTATATTTTATGCACTCATATAGTTTTTTTCAATGGATTTAACTGCCGCTCACCCGATCAACCCTTCCGCCTGGATTTTCCGGATCGGACCAAACAGAACTGCGTATGATCATATATACCTGAGTATTTTACCGGCAGCCTGCCCTTGCCAGAGTTATCTTCCGCTTCGTTGACTTCTTTCTCTTCTGCTATTATAATCTTTTCATACAAAGCCCAGAACAAGCTGTCGGAAATCTGAAATTTCCGTTTTAATGACATCGGCAAAAAAACAGAAGGAGAAACTGACCATGAAAAACGAGATAAAGATACGTACTGTCCGGGAAGAAGATGCTGCCGGGTTATTGGACATCTACCGGCCTTACGTAGAGAAAACCGCCATTTCCTTTGAATATGATGTACCAAGTCTTGAAGAATTCAGATCCAGGATCACAAACATCATGAAAAAGCATCCCTACCTTGTAGCAGAACTGGATGGCGAAGTGGCCGGCTATGCCTATACCCATGATTTCGTAGGGCGGACTGCCTATGACCATTCTGCTGAACTGACTATCTATCTGAAAGAAAATGTCCGGAAGATGGGAATAGGAAAAAAACTTTACCAGGCTCTGGAAGAAATCTCCAAGGCGCAGAACATCACAAACCTCTACGCCTGTATCGGCTATCCGGAAAAGGAAGACGAATATCTGACCAGAAACAGCGCTGAATTTCACCAGCACCTGGGATATCAGATCGTAGGGAAATTTTATAACTGCGGCTGCAAGTTCGGCCGCTGGTACCATATGGTCTGGGCAGAAAAGATCATCGGCATCCATGGCCCGGTTCCGGCCCCTGTCGTACCCTTTCCGGAGCTGGATATAGAAATATTACATAAGATCGGGATAGAGACTACGAGAAAATAGCCGTTCTCGTCAAAGTTAAGGAATGACTGTTCTTATAGCAGTTTATCAGCTTCGCCAGGGTAGGCGAAATGCGCTCACCTTCCGGCTGTCTTGTTAAATATCCTTAATAAGGTTTTAATCATTTTGTTATCCAATACTCTTCTATAAAATTTTTCACATCTAAAAACGGGTAAAATTTCTTGTCCAGACACCAGAATATCGTAGTACCATAACAAATATGATATTCTTACCCAGGAAACCGAGGGGCGATACTCCAGCTTCCGGACTATCTAAGAAAGGAGCTGGTACACATGGTTACATATAGTGATTTATTCGCTTTTATGAGCATGATCTGCTCAATCGTTACTCTTGTTGTTACTCTTAATGAACGCAAAAAGCAGCGCCCCTGTCCTGGTAAGATAAGGCGCTACTTTTAGCAAATTACTCTCGCCGGCGGCTGGACTTCACCCAGCTTTCGGTTCTCTTGTTAGGTATATTATATGTCAAACAAAAATTTTTTCAACCAGAATCTTTTCAGTTTTTGTTATCAATCAAATCTGAAACATCAATATTTGTCTTGTAATTTTGTTTTGCCCCTCCCGGAGAAGTAATAAAAATGGATGCATATTCTCCATTTCCATAAATAGTGATCTCTTCAATATCATTATTTGTATCTTGTTTTTCAGTATCGTGATACAGTTCTATGGTGTATTTCGGACTGAAATCATTACTTATACTTCCCGCTTTTTCCCAGTTTTCAATATCCAAAGTAGAAATAAGCTGATCTATACTATCCCTGTCCTCATATTTTGCTGCCAGTTCTTTACTTTCGTAATCATATATTTCTATCATCTCTATGTCATTAATGCTCCAGGCTATAGTATCTTTAACAGTATCATTAAGACTTCTATTATTGAAATAAATAAATGAAACCAGCGCGGCAACAATAATGACTAGGCCTATAATAATACCTTTGTAGAGAGGAGTCTTCTTTATTTTCTTATCAATATTCTGTACCATAACAGAATCTCCTTTCAGCAATACATCAAGGGAAATATGAAACATATCGCTGATTTTTACTAATGTACGTAAATCAGGATAGCTCTTTTCATTTTCCCAATTTGAAACAGTCTGCCTTGTTACATGAAACTTTTCTGCAAAAGCTTCTTGTGTCAGCCCTTGTTCTTTTCTGATCTTTGCAATCATCTGACCTAACTGCATCTTTTCTTCCTCCTTACGCTTTTATTGTAACTGTATATGCTGAAACAGCAAGCAATTTCTCTTTTACATTCCTCATTTTTTGCCGCAAATATCCTTTGCATTCCCCATATTATATACTTGCCCAGGGAACCGTTAGGGTGCTATGTCAGCCGCCTTACATCAGAAAGGAGGCTGGTGCTTATGATTACATATTCGGAATTATTCCAGTTTGTAATTATGCTTTGTGCAGTCATAACTCTTGTTCTGCAATCTTGAACCACAAAAAATAGCGCCCCTGTTCTGGTAAGATAAGGCGCTATTTTTAGAACTTTATTTATCCGGCGGCTAGGCGTGTACTAGCCAACGGTTCTTTTGTTAAGTATATTATATGTCAAATATATCATTTTTTCAACCATAAGATTTTCTCTCATTCCCGCGCCCTGACCGGACCGATTAGTATCATCAATATGTATAAAAGAAGCCGGGTCCCCAATTTAAGCGGGTTCCCGGCTTTCTGTTTCTTATTTCATTACGATATTAATGATCTTCTTGGGAACATAGATTTCTTTCACCACATTGCCTGTCAGCTTATCGGCAATTGCTTCTTTTCCTGCGGCAATGGCTTCTTCTTTGGAAGCCTCTGCGTTGATGCTGATAACGGCTCTTGTCTTTCCGTTGATCTGTACAGGGATCTCGATCTCATCGTCTTTCATTGCTTCCTCATCAGCTTCCGGCCACTGGGTATGGAACACAGAATCCTCATGTCCATACTCCTGCCACAGTTCTTCTGCCACATGAGGAGCAAAAGGAGCCAGGAGCTGGATAAAGGTTTCAATAGTTTCTTTATCGATTCCGCCAGTCTTCTTTGCCATATCAATAAGCTTGTTATTGTATTCCATGAAACCGGAAATTACGGTATTCAGGCTGAAGCTTTCCAGACGCTGGGTAACGTCGTAAACCAGTTTGTGACGGATCTTCACCATTTCTTTTGTCTCAGCCACGTTAGCGTCTTTGCTGTCCATAGCCAGCTTCCAGAAACGGTTCAGGAAACGGTAAACGCCGTCGATTCCTCTGTCATCCCATTCTGCATCCAGTTCCGGCGGACCTACAAAAAGTTCATAGAGTCTCAGGGAATCACAGCCATAGTCTCTTACCAGATCATCAGGAGATACTACGTTGCCTTTTGACTTACTCATCTTAATGCCGTTCTTACCTGTGATCATACCCTGGTTAAACAGCTTCTGGAATGGTTCGTCGAAATCGATCACACCGATATCATACAGGAACTTGGTATAGAAACGGGAATACAGCAGATGAAGGACCGCATGTTCTACACCGCCGATGTACATATCCACCGGAAGGTATTTGTCTGCCTTTTCTCTGGAAACCAGTTCTTTATCATTTTTGTTATCCACATAGCGGAGGAAGTACCAGGAAGATCCTGCCCACTGAGGCATGGTATTAGTCTCTCTCTTGGCAGGAGATCCGCAGTATGGACAGGTAGTATTTACCCAGTCGTCAATTGCAGCCAGAGGAGATTCCCCTGTACCGGTAGGCTCATAGGATTCTACTTCCGGCAGTGTCAGAGGAAGCTGGTCTTCCGGCACAGTTACATTGCCGCATTTCGGACAATGGATAATGGGGATTGGCTCGCCCCAGTAACGCTGACGGGAGAATACCCAGTCACGGAGCTTATAATTTACAGTTTTTCTTCCGATTCCCATCTTTTCGATCATCTCAGGAGCTTCTTTTTTCAGGACAGCGGATTCCATGCCGTTCCAGTCTCCGGAGTTGATCATAGTACCGGAAGCTTCTGTATAAGCTTCTGTCATATTTTCAATTTCTTTTCCGTCTTTTGCGATTACCTGGATGATCGGGATATTGAATTTTGTAGCAAATTCAAAGTCACGGTCATCATGGGCAGGTACACACATGATAGCACCGGTACCATAATCAGCCAGTACATAGTCAGAAAGCCAGATCGGCACTTTCTTGCCGTTCAGCGGATTGATGGCATAGCTTCCTGTAAATACTCCGGTCTTTTCTTTATCCTGAAGACGGTCTACATTGGATTTCATAGAAGCGTCATAGATATATTTTTCCACAGCTTCTCTTGTCTCATCTGTAGCCAGGCTCTTTGCCATCGCATGTTCCGGAGCCAGTACCATAAAGGTTGCACCGTGAAGAGTATCCGGTCTTGTGGTGTATACAGTGATCTTCTCATCTCTTCCTTCTACAGGGAAGTCTACCTCTGCACCGTAAGATTTGCCGATCCAGTCTGTCTGCATCTTTTTCACCTTTTCCGGCCAGTCCAGTTTGTCCAGATCATTTAAGAGACGGTCTGCGTATTTTGTAATACGGAGCATCCACTGACGAAGGTTTTTCTTGGTTACTTCCGCACCGCAGCGCTCACATTTTCCATTGACTACTTCTTCGTTTGCAAGGCCGGTCTTACAGGAAGGACACCAGTTAATAGGGAATTCTTTCTCGTATGCCAGTCCGGCTTTAAACATCTTCACAAAGATCCACTGGGTCCACTTGTAGAACTTGGGATCTGTAGTATTTACTTCTCTGTCCCAGTCATAGATAGCGGCGATATCCTGGATCTGTCTCTTAATATTCTTGATATTCTCTGCAGTAGATTTTGCAGGATGTACGCCCATCTTAATGGCATAGTTTTCTGCCGGAAGACCGAAAGCGTCCCAGCCCATGGGATGGATCAGATAATATCCGTGCATTAATTTATAACGGCTCCAGACATCAGAGATCACATAGCCTCTCCAGTGTCCTACGTGAAGTCCGTTTCCTGAGGGATATGGGAACATATCCAGACAATAATATTTGGGTTTCTTTCCATCATCTACATTCACTGGTTTTTCATCCCAGATCTTGCGCCATTTTGCCTCAATGGCCTTATGATTATATGGTACTGCCATTTTTCTTTTCCTCCTTGTTTTTCCTGCCGGTTTCTGGTACTGCCGGCAATACAAAAGCCCTCTCTTCTCCAGCTAGAGACGAAAGGGCTTGACATTCCGTGGTACCACTCTAATTCACAGATCATATACTTCTGTGCACTCATTATTTCTATAACGGGAAATCCCGCCCGCATCTACTGATCCGATCCGGAAGGTTCGATTTGGGAACTCCAAGGCCAGTTGGGAAGCTTACGTGACTGCCTCGCACCAGACGGCAGCTCTCTTGACACGCAGGGTTTCTTAATAATCCTTTTCGCAGTCTTTGCTTGTAAAACTATTACACATTTTACTCAGGGATCCTCTTTTTGTCAACCCCTTTTCCTTCCACAACCGCCATTCTGCTCATATATGATCTTTCAAGACGCCTCTGTTTCTTCGGTATCCTGAGATTTTCCCTGATCATCTTCCGAATCTGAAGAGTCCTTCTGAGGCTCCTGGCCTTCTAATTGAGTCACCGTACAGATCCTGTCTCCCTGCACATACCGCAGAGATATCTGATCTCCCAGATCATAGCCGATGATCTCAGGGAATTCTGTCACCGGAACATCAAAGATCTGATCCTGGCCTTCTAAAGTGATATAAAAATGCGAGTTGCCATCCAGCACTGCCTGAGCCATCCGGTAGATTACCCCTTCTGCGGTAAGATCATTTTCTGAAGCTCCGTTAATTTCAATACCGCTGCTTTCCAGCAGTTCTTCATAATTTTTCTCACACTCCTGGACCGTATCTCCGATCGCCACATTCTGATATTTCTGGACATTGACCATAGCGTACTTTTTCACAAGGCCGGCTCCGTCCTTCAACGCCATAAAATAGGTGGGCTGATCGGAAATATTCAAAAGCAGAGGAAATGCCGCCGTATACTGCAGGTTCTGGACCTGTCCTTCCGCAGAGTCCATGGCAGACCGCTCCTGAGCGCCCTCGCAGGCATAATACCTGGTTTCCATAGTCCTCTGGTTCATAAGAACAAATCCTACATTAGATTTGTCGCCGCTTACAGAAGTTACTCCGGTATAAACCCACACATCATCATCCAGGGCCAGGTAATTATATCCTTCTGTTGTCTGAAGACAGCCTTTCTGGCCCAGTACGCTGTTTAAAAATCCGTTCTGGAGCATACCATGATAATCGTAAAGTTCAACAAGAAGGTCTGCGGGATAAGCTCTGTCTACCCATTTGGGACAGTCCTCGATCTTCAGATCCTGGCACTCTCCTGTCTGAGCGTTGCACAGCACCACTCTTCCTATGGTCTGTCCCCCGAAAAGTCCGATATTAAACTTTTTCACCGGGCAGATCCAGTAAGGAGTTCCCTCATCATCGATCTCAAAACTTAACTGGTCGAACATATACGTAGGATACTTAAACCGCAGATGACGGTAGATATTCCGGTTAAAGTATTCAGACTCGGAATATTTGATCCCCTTATCCAGCTTTACCAGCTCCGTATTCTGAGTGGCCATATCAATGAGTACATAGGCCGGAATGCCATCTTTCTGGTTAGTCAGCCACTTAATGGGACTTGCGTATACCAGAGGGCTTATCCGGTAAGGCTGTTCTTTGTAGTTGATCTGGGAATAAAGGCTGCTTACCTCAAACTGAGAGACCATGTCTACCATGCTTCCCATCTTACGGTTTCCTAACAGCTCTGCTGAATCTTTATCCAGAAGAGGGATCTGATCGTAACTGATCTCTTTGATGTCATCCGCAAAATTTCTTTCCTCCGGCTCCATCAAAGCCTGATATTTTTTTGCGTTGACGACCGGGGAAGATAACAGGGCTCCCACTCCATAAACAATTATGACAGCCAGCAAAAGCACCAGTCCGCCCTTCAGTACCTTATCCGATCTCAGCTGGTAAATACTGGTGACTCTTTTCCGAAAGCCGTAGATCACAAGGATCAACAGCACCAGTCCGCCCAGAAAGACCCAGAATCCGCTTTCGTGGATGTTCACAGCAGGGAGTGTCACATAATAGTAAATAAAGGCCAGAAGAATGACGATCAATCCTGCTCCGATCTTCTTTTTCATAAATCTTATACCATACCTTTCTACACAGTTCTTTTTGGTCTGTGTTGTACCATTGTAACACCGACTGGCCGGGTTGTCATCAGATTTCTTTCAGACATATCCGCTGGTATCGGCGGGGCAGTCGCCCTACCGGCGCACTCGCGATCGAGTAGGAGGGGGTGATTAGCCCCCGTCCTCTCACACCACCGTGCGTACCGTTCGGTACACGGCGGTTTCAATAGTTGACGTGCAGAGACTGATAAGCTGTGGCCAAGTCATAAAAGCCCCAGTTTA
>DXIQ01000011.1 GCA_019112785.1 Candidatus Blautia stercorigallinarum | reverse complement strand
CTTCTACCAGACTCGTCTTACCGGCACCGCCATGGCCGAGCAGGACCACATTTCTAATTCTGTCGGTTCTAAAAACGTCCATATGTAATACCTCCCAAACTTAATATGTGTATATTCTACTAAAAATTTCTTGATAATTCAAGTATTTCAATCAAAATATACAAGATTTTTATTTACAAATCCAATTTTCTCAGGAAAAATGCCTTATCAATAGATGAAATTTCATCTGTCCATGAATTTTTCTGTTTATTTTACACTTTAAAGCACTAAACTGTTGACATTTTTCTACACCTATCATAAAATTAATATATTGTTTTACCATGCAGGAATAAAGAAGAAGGAGCATATGTAAATGGAAACCACTACCATAGGTTTTATCGGATTGGGGCTGATCGGCGGCTCCATTGCAAAAGCAATCCGTAAATTTCATCCGGATTACCAGATCCTGGCTTACAACCGGACAAAAGAAGTTCTGGAGGACGCGGTTTTTGACGGCATTGTAGATATCCCCTGTACGGAACGGGATACCAGGTTCGCACTCTGTGATTATATTTTTTTGTGCGCTACGGTAGACTATAATCTGGAATGTCTTCCCTGGCTGAAAGAAACCATGAGATCCAGCTGTATCCTTACCGATGTAGGAAGCGTCAAAGGCGAGATCCACCGGCGGATCACCGCCCTTGGCATGGCAGCCAACTTTATCGGCGGACATCCCATGGCCGGCAGTGAGAAAACCGGATATGAATATTCTACAGATCACCTGATTGAAAATGCATATTATATTCTTACGCCTTCAGAGGAAGCAGGTCTGGATAAGATCGGCGCCTACACAGAACTGGTTTCCTCCATCGGCGCCCTGCCTATGATCCTCTCCTGGGATGAACATGACTTCATTACTGCTTCAGTCAGCCATCTGCCTCATATTGTGGCAGCCTCTCTGGTCAATGTGGTAAAGAAACTGGATTCCCCTCAGGAACATATGAAAACGATTGCCGCAGGAGGATTTAAAGACATTACCAGGATCGCCTCTTCTTCTCCCCATATGTGGGAGCAGATCTGTCTGGAAAATCCGGAATATATTTCCAAAGTTCTGGATGAGTATATCCGTCAGATCGTACAGGCAAAATATCTGGTAGATCAGAAAGACGGCGAGGGACTCTATGAAATGTTCGCTCAGTCCCGGGATTACCGGAACTCCTTCAGCGACGCTCCCAGCGGTCCTCTTAAAAAGGCGTTCACTCTTTACTGCGATGTAGTAGATGAGACAGGCGCTATCGCCACCATTGCCACGATCCTGTCTATGAATAATGTAAGTATCAAAAATATCGGCATTGTTCATAACCGGGAATTTGAAGACGGGGTTCTCCGGATTGAATTTTATGATGAGGAAGCTCAGAAACTTGCCGCAGAGCAGCTTAAAAAACGAAATTATATTATTTACGAGAGGTAGGAAAAGCTATGAAATTCAGAAAATCAGCTCCCTTGAAAGGAGAGATTACCGTTCCGGGAGATAAATCTATTTCCCATCGCAGCGTTATGCTGGGCGCTATTTCAAAAGGCACCACCAGCATCACTAATTTTCTGGAGGGAGCAGACTGTCTCTCTACCATAGACTGTTTCCGGAAAATGGGCATTGAAATTGATCGAAAACCGGAAGAGATCCTTATTCACGGAAAAGGTCTTCATGGACTTCAAACTCCATCCGATATCCTGGATGTAGGAAACAGCGGCACCACAGTGCGGCTTTTAAGCGGCATCCTGGCCGGCCAGACCTTCCAGAGCACTCTTACAGGAGATGATTCTATTCAGAAGCGGCCTATGAAACGGATCATTACCCCCCTCACCGCTATGGGAGGCGAGATCAAAAGTATCCGGGATAATGACTGCGTTCCTCTTCAGATCCAGGGCAGACCTTTAAAAGGGATCCATTATGATTCTCCTGTAAGTTCCGCCCAGGTGAAGTCCTGTGTCCTTCTGGCAGGTCTTTATGCCGACGGGCCTACCAGTGTAACAGAGCCGTATCTTTCCAGAAACCATTCAGAATTAATGCTCCGCTCCTTCGGAGCCAGCGTAACCAGCAAAGACACCACTGTTACCATCGAACCGGAACCGGAACTTACCGGTCAGAAAGTTGTGGTACCGGGGGATATCTCTTCCGCCGCCTATTTTATTGCCGCAGGGCTTCTGGTGCCGGGTTCCGAAATCCTGATCAAAAATGTAGGCACAAATCCTACCCGAGACGGGATTCTCCGGGTATGCCGGCAGATGGGAGCTGATATCCAGCTCCTGGATCCAAGAGAACACTGTCAGGAACCTGCCGCAGACATTCTGGTAAGATTCAGCTCCTTAAAAGGCACCCAGATCCAAGGAGAGCTGATCCCTTCTCTCATAGATGAACTTCCTGTTATAGCTGTAATGGCTGCCTTTGCAGAGGGTACTACAGTGATCCGGGACGCCCAGGAATTAAAAGTAAAAGAATCAAATCGTCTGGATATTATGGTCCATCATCTCCAGGCTATGGGAGCAGATGTAACTCCTACAGAAGACGGCATGATCATTCGGGGAGGAGCTCCTCTTCACGGTGCCAGTCTGGACAGTCATCTGGATCATCGGATCGCCATGTCCTTTGCCGTGGCCGGTCTGGCTGCTGATGGCGAGACAGAGATCACCCGGGCAGATTGTGTAAATATTTCTTATCCCGGATTTTACGAAGATCTTCAGAGTCTCCAGCCTTAAAAAAGGCTCCAATATTAAAAAAGAGGACTGCTGTCCCCGAAAAGATTTCCCGGATTTTTCCGGATCTTCCCTGTTACAGCAGTCCTCTTTTTTTCAGTTCTTTTTCCACTGAAGGGTATCTGCGGATATCCGTATGAGGAATGGCTTCCGCCGCTACCATGATATGGAGAAAGTTATCCACGGCTCCAAACTGGATATAGGTCATCTTATCAAGAACCTCTTCTATCTCTTCTTTTAATTTCCTGTTCAGGAGCATTTTCCTGGCTCCGGACAGAGAGCTGTTCCCCGGAAGAATAATCTTGTCTCTCGGTATATCCGGATACAGTCCCACTGTAACTCCTGCCTCTTTGGAAATATGGGTTCCGAAGGCTCCTGCCACATAAAAGCGGCCAATATCCTTCATTTCCAGGCCCACTTCTCCCATCATATATTCTACCATAATGCCAGCCGCTGCTTTTGTTTTCAGGAACTCTTCTATATCCTTCTGGAAGAAAAAGAGTCCGGGGGCATATTCCGCGGCCAATTCTCCATCCACTTCCCGGATCTTTTCAGAAGCTTCCTCCACATAACGGCCTCTTACATCGATCCAGCCATTGAGAAACATCTCCGCAAGCAGATCTACAATACCAGAACCGCAGATTCCTTTTGCCTCAGTTTCGCCGATCACATGGATGTTTACCTGACCATTTTCTATATGTACCCGATCTACAGCGCCAGGTTCTGCCCGCATACCGGTTTTCACCACACCGCCTTCCAGAGCCGGTCCTGCAGCGCCGGCACCGGCTACCAGAAAATCTTTATTTCCGATAACCAGTTCTCCGTTCGTTCCGATATCCAGGAAGACGGAAAGTTCCTCCTGTTTATATATCTCCGTTTCTGCGATACCGCTTAAAATATCTCCGCCCAGATAGTTGGCCTGTCCCGGGTAACAGTAGACATATCCTTTCAAAGGGAATCCCATATCCTTTGCCCTGTAGCAGTCCGGCTTCAGAGTACGCACCGCATAGGGAGAGGAAAACACGCAGAAAGCGTCCAGGCCAAAGAGAAAATGTATCATGGTGGTATTTCCCGCTATGACCATAGAAGCGCACTGCTTCCCTGAAATTCCTGTATCCTGTTCCATTTTTTCAAACAGTTCCAGAAAGCTGTCAACCGTAGCCTGTCTGATCTCTTCCAGCTTTTTAGGATCATCTTTCCCGTAAAAGATCCTTGTGAGAATATCCTCTCCATAGGCGATCTGATGATTAAACACCGACTTCTGACAGAGAACCTTTCCTGTATTCATATCCACCAGCTCTCCGGCTAAAGTGGTGCTCCCGAGATCCACGCAGATCCCATAATGTTCTCCTATAGTATTTCCCGGTTCTATATCTGTCAGCTCCCAGCTTTTCCCGTTCCATACAAGGAGCACTGTGATCTTCCAGTCAGCCTGAGAGCAGAGAGGATAGAGTTTTCTTAAAACCTGAAGGCTGCAGCCTACTTCCCCATATTCCTCTCTCAAAGCTCTCCTGATCCGCTCCTGATCAGAAACATTATCCTCCGGACTTGGAGGCGTCAGCTCCAGATAAATTTTCCTGCTCCAGCCTTCCGTTATGTTTTCTATTGCCATGATCTTCTCCTTTTCCCCTTTATCTTTTCTGTCTATTCCAACGATCCTATGCCGGGAAAATCCTGCTTTCTGCTTTTCATGCAGATTACACAGACTTCAGATTGATCAGACGGAATACCTGTTCCGCTGTATCTGCCAGGTTCTGCCCTGCAGTCTTTGGATCCATAGCTTCTTCCAGAGTGGAAATACCCCGGATAACCGGAAAGAAAGCATCAATTCCTTTTTCATTGCACTTTACCGCGTCTCTGGTCACACTTCCCGCAAAGGCAACTACAGTCTTTCCATATTTCTTTGCCAGACTGGCTGCTCCTACAGGAGCTTTTCCCATGGCAGTCTGCCCGTCCAGACGTCCTTCTCCCGTAACTACCACATCTGCATCTTTTACATAATCCTCCAGTCTGGTTTCCTCCAGAATAATCTGGATCCCGGATTCCAGCACACTGTTGGTAAAGGTCAGGAAAGCAAATCCCAGGCCGCCTGCCGCTCCGGTTCCCGGTGTTTCCGGATCTGCCTTTGGAAAGGTCTCAGCCGCCAGCTTTGCATAGGCTCCCAGCCATTTATCCATCTGTTGGATCATCTGGGCATCCGCCCCTTTCTGAGGGCCATAAATAGCGCTGCTGCCCTGAGGGCCGCACAGTGGATTTACCACATCGCAGGCCACACGGAACTCACAGTCCTTCAGCTGAGGAACTACCTTTTCTCCCTTGATGGCCGCCAGATGTTCCATTCCTCTGGCTCCCAGGGGCACTTCTTTCCCTTCCGGATTCAGGAACTCATAACCTAAAGCCTGGAGCATACCGATACCTCCGTCGTTAGTAGCGCTTCCTCCGATTCCCACCAGGAATCTTCTGCAGCCTTTCTCAATGGCATCCTTTATCATCTCACCCACCCCGTATGTTGTGGTGTAGAGAGGATTTCTCATTTTATCAGGAACCAATGTGATCCCTGCCGCTGCGGACATTTCGATCACCGCTGTATTATCTCCTACGATCCCGTATTCAGCCTCTACCGGTTTTCCCAGAGGACCGGTAACCGTTACTTTACATGTCCGGCCTCCCATTCCCTGGACCAGGGCTTCTACAGTTCCTTCCCCTCCATCTGCCAGAGGTCTGATCTCCACCTGTGCCTGAGGATTGCTCTTTAATATTCCTCTTTTTGCTGCTTCCCCTGCTTCCAGAGAAGACAGACTTCCCTTAAACGAATCAATCGCGATCACGACTTTCATACCTTTACTCCTTGTCTGGCCTTCTGTTTTTTCAATCTCTTTGATTATAAAACGAATTCTTTCACAGTTCAACGTATTTTCTTACTAAATAATCTCTTGACAATCTCCTGCTCTTCTGCCTATAATGTTACCGCTAAAACTTCATGTGGATTTTTCTGGGCACAGCCCACTTTTCGCCACATAATCACTGCCGGTGATTATGTGGCTTTTCTTTTGCCCGTAAGCCGTCGGCAAATACCATGATAAAAGGAGTGATTGATAAATGAATGAAACTTTTATGAAAGAAAAGCCCATATTTCCACTGATCATGTCTATGGGACTTCCTATGATGATCTCCATGCTGGTAAATTCTCTGTATAATATCGTAGACAGCTTTTTCGTAGCAAAGATCAGCGAAGACGCAATGACGGCTCTGTCCCTGGTCTACCCGGTCCAGAATTTTATCAACGCCATAGCCATCGGTTTCGGCGTGGGGATCAACGCTGTGATCGCCTATTACCTGGGAGCTTCTAAAAAGGAAAAAGCAAACCGTGCAGCTACCTGGGGACTGTTTCTTGCCCTGATCCATGGACTGCTGCTGGCTGTGATCTGTATTGCAGTTATGCCTGCTTTCCTCCGTATGTTTACTTCCCAGGCTTCCCTGTCTGATCTTGGTATGCGTTATTCAGTGATCGTATTTGCATTTTCACCGGTGATCACTCTGGGAATTTCCTTTGAAAAAATCTTCCAGTCCACCGGACAGATGACTGTCAGTATGGTCAGCCTTATGGCCGGATGTATCACCAATATCATCCTGGACCCTATCATGATCTTCGGTTTGGGCCCATGTCCGGAAATGGGCATTGAAGGAGCTGCGCTGGCTACAGGGCTGGGACAGGTAGTTTCCCTTGTGATCTATCTGGGTGTCTATTTTTCAGGGGTGCTTCCCCTTCAGATTGGAAAGAAACATCTGGTAAAAGAAAAAGGGCTTATCACCAGACTGTATTCCATAGGTATACCTGCCTCTTTAAACATTGCCCTGCCCTCCCTGCTGATCGCTTCCCTGAACGTGATCCTGGCTTCTTTTTCCCAGATTTATGTAACAATCCTGGGAATCTACTACAAGCTGCAAACTTTCCTGTATCTCCCTGCCAACGGGATCATCCAGGGTATCCGGCCTTTAGTAGGATACAATTATGGGGCAAAGGAATACCGCCGGGTAAATAAAATCTATCTCACTACCCTGGCTATCGACAGTTGTATCATGATCCTGGGAACAATTATCTGTCTGCTGATTCCCGGACAGCTTATAGGACTGTTTACAGAAAATCCCCAGACCATCCAGGCCGGAAGCCTGGCTCTGAGGATCATCAGTGCTGGCTTCCTGGTATCTACCTTATCTATTACCTCCTGCGGTGCACTGGAAGGACTGGGAAAAGGCACTCCTTCCCTTATCATATCTCTGCTCCGCTATGTAGTGATCATTATTCCCGCGGCTTTTTTCCTCAGCAAAGTCCTGGGGCCTGCCGGGGTCTGGAATGCATTCTGGATCGCAGAGGTAGTTTACCGGGGTGATTTCTGTATTTATCTACCGCAGAGCTGTCAGGATCCGTTAATACCAAATTTGCATATGGAAAAGAAAATCCGCATATGCTATAATGCCTGTAGGCAAAGTGAAGTGAGTAGTCCATGGAGTTTGGCTACGACAAAAACCCCAGTGTTGCAGCACTGGGGTTTTCTATTCCTAATTTAAGCAATAGGATAAACAATATCATTCAATGATCATAGCATCTCCAAAGCTAAAGAACCTGTATCTCTCCTTCACAGCCTCTTTATAAGCCGCCAGGATATGCTCCTTCCCTGCCAGCGCTGACACCAGCATTAAAAGAGTGGATTCCGGCAGATGGAAGTTGGTGATCAGAGCGTCGATCATTTTAAACTGATAGCCAGGATAGATAAAGATCTCTGTCCAGCCGCTTTTTGCCTGGAGGATACCATTTTCATCTGTGGCAGACTCCAGGGTCCTGCAGCTTGTTGTTCCAACAGAAATCACCCGGTTTCCTGCCTTTTTTGTATCATTGATCAGTTTTGCCTGATCTTCTTCTACCACATAGAACTCTGAATGCATATGATGATTTTCTACATCATCCACCTTTACCGGGCGGAAAGTTCCCAGTCCTACATGAAGGGTTACATGAGCGATCTTCACCCCTTTTTCCTCTATCTGGTGAAGAAGCTCCTTTGTAAAATGAAGGCCGGCTGTAGGAGCTGCCGCACTGCCCTCATGTTTGGCGTAAACGGTCTGATACCGATTTTTGTCCTGAAGTTTGTGGGTAATATAAGGAGGCAGAGGCATTTCTCCCAGTTTATCCAGGATCTCCTCGAAAATCCCCTCATATTCAAACCGGATCAGCCGGTTTCCTTCCTCTACGATATCGATAACCTCCCCCACCAGAAGGCCATCGCCGAAGCTGATCCTGGTTCCTACTTTTGCCTTTTTCCCCGGTTTAACCAGAGTCTCCCAGACATTATCTCCCTTTCTTTTTAAAAGCAGGATCTCTATTGCCGCGTCTGTGCCGATCTTGCTTCCATAAAGCCGGGCAGGGATCACCTTTGTATCATTGATCACCAGGCAGTCCCCGGGGTTCAGGTAATCGATCACATGTTTAAAATCTGTATGAGTGATCTCTCCTGTTTTCTTATCCAGGTGCATGAGCCTGGAAGAAGACCTGTCCGCAAGAGGATCCTGGGCGATCAGCTCTTCCGGCAGGTCATAATAAAAATCTGATGTTTTCATAATCTGTTCCTTTTTAATAATAAATCTTATCTTCCTCTAAAAGCACTGCCTTTCCATCTCTGACTTCCACCACATTCACACAGCAGTTTGGCGGCACTTTCCCATGCCAGTAGTTTTCCAGGCCCGCGTCCTCATATACATTGTGGAGCAATGCCCGGATACAGCAGCCGTGGGAGGCGATCAGCACAGTCTTGTCCTGAAGTTCTTCCCGGGAAGTAATGTCCTTCCAGAAATCCCTGGTCCTCTCCAGGATGTGAGACAGCTCTTCCCCTCCCTGGGGCGGCTGATATTTTTCCGGATGATGGAAGAAATTATCCAGCATTTCCTGGGGAAGAAGGGTAGAATCCTGGCCTTCCCACACGCCAAAGGAAATCTCCCGGATCCTGTTGTCAGGATAGACAGGTACAATATTTTTTCTTTCTCCCAGTACCAGTTCCGCTGTTTCCCTGGCTCTTTTTAAGGGGCTGGTAAAGCAACAGGAGAAAGGCACCTCTTTCAGTGCCTCTCCTGTGACTTTGGCCAGGGCGATCCCGTTTTCATTCAGATCTGTGTCCGAGGCTCCCTGGAGCCTTTTCTGGACATTCCACTTAGTCTGACCATGTCTGACAATATAAAGTATCATTTTCTCAGCTCGATTCCCAGTCCTTCCAGACCGTTTAAGATCTTCTTCATTGCTGCATTTACATCCGCGTCTTCCAGTGTCCTGTCTTTTGCGCGGAAGGTTACAGAGTAAGCCATGGACTTATAGCCTTCCTGGATCTGGCTGCCTTCATAGATATCGAACAGCTCATAGCTTTCCAGGATCTTGCCCCCTCTCTGGGCAATGATGTGCTCAATCTGTCCTGCCAGGATATCTTTCGGAACCACCATACTGATATCACGGCTTACTGCAGGGAATTTTGCGATTCCTTCGTATTTTCTGTCGAAGGTAGCAAATTTCATGATAGAAGGCATATCCAGAACAGCCACATACGCCCGGTCGCCGATTCCATAGGAAGCAGCTACTGTAGGATGCACCTCTCCCAGATAACCGATCACAGTTCCTTCGTAAACGATATTTGCCTGGCGTCCCGGATGGAGATAATTCTTTCCGGAATTCGGGTCATAATCTTCTTTGCTTCTCATGCCGATCTTATCCAGGAATTCTTCTACTACCCCTTTCATGGTATAGAAGTCTCCTTCCCCGTACATACCCAGGGTAAAGATCATTCTCTCATCCGGAAGCTCTGTCAGAGGAAGAGCCTTGGGAATATAAATATTTCCCAGTTCATACAGACGGACATTTTTGTTTCTTCTCTTATAATTAGTTCCCAGAGAAGTCAGCATACCGTTTAAGGAAAGGGTACGCATAATGCTGAAGTCCTCTCCCAGAGGATTTGCGATCACAATGGCCTGTCTGTGAGGATCGTCCTCCGGAAGCAGCAGCTTGTCGAATACTTTCGGGCTTTCAAAGGAATAACAGTATCCCTGAGAAAATCCGTTGAACTCTGCCATATCTCTGGCTGTCTGCTGGATCCGCAGGTCAAAGGGCAGCTTACCGGTGGTAGCCTCTCCCTTTGGAAGGGTTGTAGGAATATTGTCATAGCCGTAGAACCTTGCCACTTCCTCTGCCAGGTCTGCAGTACGGAAAATGTCATGGCGGAAGGTTGGGGCTACGATCTCGTTTGTCTTTTCATCATAAACCAGTTCTACTCTGTTTAAGTACTCCAGCATTTCTTCTTTTGAAAGCTGGGTACCCAGAAGAGCGTTGATCTTCTCCGGCTCAAAAGGAACTCTCACAGGCTCTTTTTTCGTAGTGTATACATCTACCATTCCCCCTACTACTTCACCGCAGCCAAACTCCTCTACCAGCTGGCAGGCTCTGTCGATAGCCGCCTGGGCGTTGTTTGGATCCAGGCCTTTTTCAAATTTTCCGGAAGCATCGGTACGCAGACCTACCTTCTTACTGGAAAGACGGATATTTACTCCGTTAAAATTGGCAGCCTCGAAAAGAACAGTGGATACATGATCGGTGATCATGGAATTTTCTCCTCCCATGATACCGGCCAGACCAATGGGCTTTTCTCCATCGCAGATCATCAGTACAGAGTCATCCAGAGTTCTCTCCTGTCCGTCCAGAGTCACAAATTTTTCGTTTTTCTGGGCACGGCGGACAACGATCTCATGGCCTGCAACAGTATCCATGTCATAAGCATGCATAGGCTGTCCGAACTCTTCCATCACATAGTTGGTAATATCTACCAGGTTATTGATAGGACGGATGCCGTTGGCAGCCAGGCATCTCTGCATCCATTTTGGGGAAGGACCGATCTTTACATTTTTTACCACTCTTGCGCAGTATCTCGGGCACAGATCTGTATCTTCTACAGTTACTTTCACATAGTCGTGAGCGTCTTCACTGTTGCCCTTTACCTCTACTACCGGAGGCACAAACTTCTTGTTAAAAGTAGCTGCAGCCTCTCTGGCAATTCCGATAACGCTGTAGCAGTCTACACGGTTGGAAGTGATCTCATATTCAAAGATCACATCATCCAGTCCCAAAGCATGGATGGCGCTTTCCCCTACTACTGCGTCTTCAGGGAAAATGTAAATTCCATATTCCGGAGCTTCCGGATAAAACTCTCTGGAGGAACCCAGCTCTTCAATAGAGCACATCATTCCGTGGGATTCTACTCCTCTGAGCTTACCGGCTTTGATAGGAATACCTCCGGGAGTCTTCTTTCCATCGTGGCCTCCTGCAACTCTTCCTCCCTCCAGAACTACCGGAACCTTGTCTCCTTCTTTTACATTTGGAGCCCCTGTAACGATCTGGATCGTCTCTGTTCCGATATTTACCTGGCAGATGATCAGTTTATCTGCATCCGGATGTTTTTCAATTTTTTCGATCTGTCCGATAACGATCTTATCCAGGTCCGCGTCCAGCTTTTCATAGCCTTCCACCTTGGTTCCTGACAGCGTCATGGCGTCTGTATATTCCTGGGCAGTCACGTCCAGATCCGGCACATATTTTTTAATCCATGATAAAGATGTATTCATTCTCTTCTTTCCTCCTAGAACTGACGTAAGAATCTTGTGTCATTCTCATATAATAAACGCATGTCGTCAATTTCATATTTCAGCAGAGCAATACGCTCCAGGCCTACGCCGAAAGCAAAACCTGTATATTCATTAGGATCAATACCGCACATTTCCAGTACATGAGGATGTACCATGCCGCAGCCCAGGATCTCGATCCAGCCGGAACCTTTACAGAAACGGCAGCCTTTTCCTCCGCATTTAAAGCAGGATACATCCACCTCTGCGCTTGGTTCGGTAAATGGGAAATGATGGGGACGGAATTTTGTCTTGGTCTCCGGTCCGAAAAGCTCTTTTGCAAACTCTTCCAGAGTTCCCTTCAGATCCGCGAAAGTAATATTTTTGTCAATAACCAGACCTTCGATCTGATGGAAAGAAGGTGAATGAGTAGCATCCACTTCATCAGAACGGAATACACGTCCCGGTGAGATCATACGGATAGGCAGTTTTCCTTTTTCCATAGTTCTGGCCTGTACCGGTGAAGTCTGGGTACGCAGAAGGATATCCTTGGTAATATAAAAGGTATCCTGCTCGTCTTTTGCCGGATGTCCTTCCGGGATATTCAGCTTTTCAAAGTTATACTCGTCATATTCGATCTCCGGTCCTTCGATGACCTCATAACCCATACCGATAAAGATCCGCTCTACTTCCTCAAGAGCAATGGTGTTGGGATGTCTGTGCCCTGCTTCCATCTTTTTGGCAGGAAGGGTTACGTCAATAACCTCTTCTTTCAGCTTCTGCTCCAGGGCTTCTGCCTCCAGCTTCTTCTTGGTCTCATCGAGAAGAGCTTCGATCTTTCCTCTGGCCTCATTGACCCACTGTCCTACCTTTGGACGGTCTTCCGGCGCCACATCTTTCATACCCTTTAAAACGGCTGTCAGTTCACCTTTTTTTCCTAAAAACGCCACACGGACCTCATTGAGTTTTTCCAGAGAATCCGATTCCTGGATCTGTTTTGCAGCCTCTTCCTGAATTCGCTGTAACTTTTCTTCCATGATAATCTCCTTTTTTCATTTAATACTGATACCCTTCAACTCCGTAGAGTTCTTACGGAGTTTTTTATGAGACTGCTCCATGAAACATATTTCAGGAATATTTATCTCTTTTATACGAATTTGTCTGGCACAGCTTTGAGACTGCAGGCTCAAAGCAGCGCAGACTGAGCAAAAAAGGAATAAATATTCTCGATACGATTCAACAGACCCATAAAAAAAGCTCCGTCCCCCAAAAGGGACGAAGCTGAATATCCGTGGTACCACCCTTGTTCCTGCTGATAAACAACAGGCACTCTTTTCTGTTTAACGCACAGCTACGGCACAACCTACTGGATTTCAGAAGTGCGGCTCCGGTGGGAAACTCAATACTTATCTGAACTGAGGAAAGCTTTCAGCCGGTGACTCTCCCTCTCTGGCAGAAAATAAATATCTACTGACACCTTCACAGCCTTTGACTTATGTCTGTACCCTATTGTAGCCATTTTGGCGGATCGTGTCAAGAATTTCTTTTTTCTTTCTCTTCCTCCCGGTCATCCTCTTCCGATTCGTCATCATCTTCTTCATCTTCTTCTCTGGTCAGAAGCTGGTATTCCTTTCGGATAGCTTCCACCGCACTCTGGTGTATCCAGTGGAACTGTTCTTCAAAGTAATAGTTTACCTGAGCTCCGATCATTACAAACATCATGCAGAAATACATCCACAGCAGGATCAGCACAATGGTGGTCATACTTCCATACATATCGGCAGCGCCGCTGAAAAAGTCTACATAAATAGAAAAGAAGAAGGAAAAAGTTGACCAGCACACTGCGGAAAGCACAGCTCCCGGCAGCTGGCTGCGGAAGGTAGCTTTTCGGTTTGGAATAAATTTATACAGCATTAAAAACACCAGAGATAAAAGGCCCAGAGAGATCAGAAGCCTCATGCTGATGATCATAGTCACCAGCGTATCCAGAAAAGGAAAGCGTCTGCTTAGTTCTCTTTGCAGGCTGTTTCCAAATACCTGAAGGATCAGGGTCAGGACAATGGCGATCACAAAAAGCAACGTGTAAATGACCGAACGGATCCTGGTAATAAGGAAATTACGGGTCTCCTGCACCTGATAGATGGTATTAAACCCATTTGTCAGAGCCTGGAGTCCTTTCCCCGCAGACCACAGAGCGATCAGTGCGGAAACCGGCACCACACCCAGAGACTTGGCGTAGACTTCTCCTACGATCCCGCGGATAAATCCTTCAAAACTTTCCGGGAAAACCTGCATTACCACATTGACCACTTCTTCTCTGGTAAGAGGTGTATACTTAATGGAGGTCATCAGCAAAAGCATAAAGGGAATAAAAGAGAGGATAATAAAATAGGCCGCCTGGGCAGCATAAGCCGACATATGCTTTTCTCCCAGGTTGACTGCGAATCCGTGTATGAAATTTACTGCTTTTTTTATCTTTTCCATACCGTTATCCCCTCTGTCTCTTTCCGGTCATCTGTCTCCTTTTTGGCCCTTTCAGGCAGTTTTAGAATTATATCACGATTCCTCCGGGTTTACAACATCATTAATATTCCCAATTTCTACATCTTTATAAAAATAAGTCAGGATTTCCTGATAGTTTTTTCCTGTATCTGCCATTCCTTTCGCCCCATTCTGGCTCATCCCCACGCCATGGCCGTATCCTCCTCCCTGTACCTTATAACCGGTAAGGGTTCCCTGAGCGTTTCGGATCTCTTCCAGAGTAAAATAGGCGCTGGGCAGCAGGGAGCTTCCCATCACCTGGGAGCCGTCCTGTCTGGTAATGGACAACCCATCCGGGGCAAGAGCCGTCCGTATGTCATATTCGCTATGTAGTTCCTGATCTCCCTGGTCCGTGTGGATCACCAGCTTCAAAACTCCCTCTTGTGTTCCTCCTTCAGCCATCTCCACTCCTGATACCCAGGTGACCCCTGAAAACATTCCCCGGACATTTTCCAGTATCTTTTCCAGCGAAAGATCCACCTCCCACTGATACCAGGGTTCCTGGGAGTCATAGGTACATTCCACACTCTGAAGATAGGCAGAAGGCGCAGAAGCCGCCCATACCTGGTCTGTGCTGGTCTGCCCGTGGGAAGTGGAAAAATAATAGGCATTGATGGGAGAACCGTTATTCAGAAGGATTTCCCCGGCAGTATCCTCCACAGCCTGGCTGGAGGCTTGGGCCTCCCCGCTGTTCTGGTATACCTGATAGGAAACACTGTCGTCTACCTGGGCCCCAAGATCTCCCAGAGAACTGTTCATCATCTGAACGCAGGCATAGGTTCTGGCACAGACAGCCTGGGCTTTCAGGGCTTCTTCCGGATAGGAGGCCGGCATTTCGCTGGGCACCACCCCGTAAAGATATTCTTCCAGAGGAAGGGTATTTACCAGCCGCAGCCCGTTCTCGTCTTTATATATGGTCAGGCTGCCCCGGTAAACAGGGGCCCCCTGGCCTCTGGTCAAAGATGTAACTTTCATACAGGCTTTCTCCTCTCCGGGAGAGAGGGTGTAGCTCCCCTCTCCCAGCAAAGAACTGTCCTCTGTAAACTCCAGGGTTTCGCCCTGCTGGTAAGTTTCTCCCCCGCTGCCCTGACAGGTTCCCTGAAATTCTATGGCGATCCCGTCATGATAATAGCTGTGAAAGCCGTTATCCATGATCAGAACCTTTATGGGAAGCTCCTGTTCATCTTCTTTGGCTGCCTTTTCTTCCTGTCCGGCAGTCTCTGCTTCCTGGACAGCAGTTCTGACGTTCTCCGCCGCCTCCTCCACCTTATTCTCGGCCAGCTCTACAAGACGGTCCTTCAGAGAAGAAACCGCTTCCGCTGCACTTGCCCATTCATTTTCTTTCAGCACATATTCCTTCAGGATCTCAGATTCTGCAGTACTGCTGTTTTCCCCTGCTTTCCCTGCACACCATACAATCAAGATCCCTGCGAGAGCTGCCAGTATGATCAAAATTTTCCATTTCATTTTTTCTTTCCAGTCCATACTTCCAATATATGTAATTTTTCTAAAAGTGAGAACTCCTGCCAGACGCCGCTTTAGTTCCTCCTCATCAAAGAAAAAGGCTGTCCGGGAATCCTCCATAATTATGAGGCCCCCCAAACAGCCAGAAGATTTATCAGTTCTTCACGGAAAACTTATATACCGTCGTGGTATCATATTTGTCTCCTGCTTTTAAAACCGAGCTTTCAAAGCTGTCCTGATTGCAGGCATCAGGATAATACTGTGTTTCCATGCAGAAACCGCTGCGTTTCTCGTAAATACAACCGCCCTTCCCCTTTTCATTGTCGATAAAATTGCCGATATAGAACTGCATACCCGGAAGGTCTGTGTATACCTCCATGGCAATGCCGCTTTCTTCATATTCGGCAGCGGCAGCTTTTCTCATAGCGCCTTTCTTTCTGGTGAGAGCATAATTATGGTCATATCCGCCTCCGAACTTCAGCTGTTCAAAATCCGCCTCCAGATCCTGTCCGATCTTCTTCGGCTCCTGGAAGTCCATAGGCGTTCCCGCTACAGGAGCAATCTCCCCTGTGGGAATAGCTTCTGAATCAGATACCGGCGTATATTCCGGCGCCAGGATCTGTACCTTATGATCCAGAAGAGCTTCTCTTCCAGCCTCATGTCCGGCCAGGTTAAAGTAGGAATGATTGGTCATATTCACAATTGTGTCCTGATCTGCGGTTCCCTCATAATGGATCTGGATCTCATTATCCTCTGTCAGGGTATAAGTAACCTGAACAGTAAAGTTTCCCGGGAATCCCTGGTCCATATCCGGGCTGTACAGTCCGAAAGCCACTGCGTTTTTCTCCTGATCCACTTTCTTTACTTCCCATACCCTGGTACGATACCAGTCAGGACCACTGTGGAGATTATTTTTATTATCATTCACAGCCAGCTGATATTCTTTTCCGTTTAAAGTAAATCTGGCTCCTCCGATACGGTTTCCGTTTCTTCCGATCACAGCGCCGAAATGACAGGGATTATCATGATATCCCTCAGCATTGTCATATCCTAAAGCCACGTCCCTTGTCTTCCCGTTCCTGTCCGGTACAAGGATCTTTACCAGCGTAGCGCCAAAATCGCTGACAGCTATAGTCATCCCCGCTCCATTTGTGATCTCATACAAAAAAACATCCTGGTTGTCCAGGCTTTTGCCAAACGGCTCTTTCTTGATCCCCATAATATGTATTTCTCCTTCTAATAATTCAAGACCCCCTGGCGGGAGTCTTCTCTTATATAGAAAGTCCCAAAGTGCCGTTTCCCATCTTCTGACTCCTAGCCTAGGCCAGGTGGGCAACCGCAACCGATCCGCTGTCTTCCGCTGCATAATGACGGCCTGACATTGAAACCGGCAATGTAGGAATCCCGTTTAAAGTAATGTAGGTTCAAAATTAATGGGAGCGTCGAACACCCCAGGACTTTTTCTAATTTTCATTATACTCTAGTATATGGATTATTTCAACAAAAATGCGTCGGCTCTTCAGGAAAATTTAACCTGAATTTCACCTAAACCTTATCCTTCTGCTTTTTTCTGTACATAATCCAGACAAATCCGGCGTACTTCCTCCATAGAATCTTTGGTATTTTTTTCGCTGTAATCCATCCGGTCGATACAACGGTTAATATAATCGTGTTCCTGAATGAAGCAAAAACTGGAAGGAAAATTCAGATCAAAGATAAAAGCCATATAGGAGATCCACATATCCAGATGGGTTTTTCTCTCCTCTCTGCGTACACATCTGTGATCTCTCACCGCCTGAAGGACATTGTCTGAAACAGTTTCCTTCTGGATGGTCTCTTTTGGAAGATCAAAGTGAGCCTCCAGACTGTCCACAGACTTTACCCGGAAATTATCCAGCTTATCCGCATCTCTGATGATCCTGCAGTGGAGCAGGACCCCGGGATCCTGAATCTCCGGAAGACGATACACAGAATGAAGAGCAATAGCCTGACGGATCACTTCATCATAGTCTCTGCAGGAAATAAAGTCTTTGATCTTTCCCTCTTCAAAAAGGAGCTTAACCCCGAATCTGGCATGATCAAAGCGGTTATCATCATAACTGTTATATGCCTTCAGCTGTTCAAACCTTCCAATGTCGTGGAGAAGAGCGATCAGAAGCGCCAGATCCCTGTCTTCAGGTTTCAGCTCTTCCCTGGTACATATATAGTCCGCCGCCTTTACCACTCCATAAGTATGGACTTTCTTTAAAAGGATCTTGGGATTCCCCAGGTCAAAATCTCTGAGATACTTATCAAATTCTTTTTTTGCATGTTCAATATCGATCTGCGCCATTGTGTGCCTCTGTTACTGGATTTTTAATATTTTCTTTACTACCTGAGGCATATCCGCTGCCTCTGCCACTGTATTATGACGGACAGGAGCTGTACGGATCTCTTCAATAGCTTTCGGGATCTTCACTCCGGAAATCTTTTCCAGCTCCTCTGCCAGGGCAAAATCGTCCATATCCCCGTATTTTGGATCAATAGCAGTCAAAACGCTTCTGGTAAATTTATAAGGACTTGCCGTGGAAGCAATCACCGCCGGTTTTCCATCGCCGGTCTCTGTCAGATACTTCTCATAAACCTCTGCGGCCACAGCCGTATGAGTATCCAGCACATACTGATTTTCCTCATAGAATTTCCGTATAGTCTGGGCAGTCTCTCCCTCTGTGGCATAATTTCCGTAGAATTCTTTTAATCCTTCTTCCATTTCAGGGGTGATATGGTAAGTTCCTGTCTTTGTCAGCTCTTCCATCAGTTCCCGGTTCTTTTCACTGTCTTCTCCTGCTACCTTATAGATCAGTCTTTCCAGATTGCTGGAGATCAGGATATCCATAGATGGGGAGGAAGTAAGGATAAAGTCTCTGTTCCTGTCATAGCAGCCTGTGCGGAAGAAATCGTATAAGACCTTATTCTCATTAGAAGCACAGATGAACTTACCATAAGGAACTCCCATCTGTTTTGCGTAATAAGCCGCCAGGATATTCCCGAAATTTCCTGTAGGCACAACTGCGTTGATCTCCTGGCCTTTCCGGATCTCCCCTCTTTCCATCAGCTTCACATAAGCATACACATAATAAGCCACCTGAGGAACCAGACGTCCGATATTGATAGAATTTGCGGAAGAGAACTGATAACCGGCCTGATCCAGTTCTTTCGCCAGTTCTTTATCATTAAACATCTTCTTTACCCCGGTCTGGGCATCGTCAAAATTACCGGTAATTCCTACGACATAGGTGTTTTCACCTTTCTGGGTGACCATCTGCTTTTCCTGAACAGGGCTTACTCCGTTCTTGGGATAAAATACAATGATCTTTGTTCCAGGCACATCTGCGAATCCCGCCATGGCAGCCTTTCCTGTATCTCCGGATGTAGCTGTAAGGATCACGATGTCATTATTCACCTGATTCTTCCTTGCCGCTGTAGTCAGCAGATGAGGAAGGATAGACAGTGCCATATCCTTAAAAGCAATGGTAGGGCCATGGAAAAGTTCCATAATATAGGCATTTCCCTTTTTCACCAGAGGAACGATCTCCTCTGTATCAAATTTGCTGTCATAGGCCTTCTCAATGCAGGATTTCAGCTCTTCCTCAGTAAAATCTGTCAGGAATCGGCTCATTACTTCATAAGCGATCTCCTGATAGTTCATCTTTGAAAGGGTTTCCAGATCCACATCTAATGTCGGTATGCTGTCCGGTACGAACAATCCTCCGTCGTCAGACAGTCCTTTCAGAATTGCCTGGGATGCTGTGATTTTGTCTCCTGTTCCTCTTGTACTTTTGTATAATACCTGCATGTTCTCTATCCTTTCTTCAGGGGTATGTGTAAAATGCATGTACCCCATGTTTAAATAAAAATTTCAGATCACTTTTAAACCATTTTACATTATCCTGGTCAGCTGTAGATTCCTCTACGAAGTATAAAGCTCCTCTGGAGTAATCTTCCCCGTCAATAGCCTTATTAACGGCTTCTCTGGTCTCCTCGGACACGGTAACCGTATTTATCCTGCCGTCTGCCGTAGGGGAAAACTGAGGGCTGCCGGCCACATTCTGCCATACAACTTCTGTGACTGTAGATGGGAATTCCGGATGCTTTATCCTGTTAAAGATCACATTTGCCACCAGGATCTTTCCCATTTCATCTTCTCCCCCGGCTTCTGCCTCTACGATCTTCAGCAGGGTTTCATAGTCCTCATCAGACATGGTCAGATGACTTTCTGACATGCCGATAGATTCATCTTTCAGCCTTTCCAGATTTTCGGATCCCTTCTCGGAAAAATCCAGATGGGAATCCAGTTCCCGTCTGCCGATCCGCTGCCCTACCAGGACCACCTCAAAGGAAGTTCCTACCTTGGTCACCTCCGACTGGGCTTCGTCCCCCGCCAGGACGCCCTGGATGATGGCTCCAAGGCCATAAACTTCTTCCTCTTCTGTGTTACCTTCCTCTTTTTGCTCTTCTTTCTGCTTGGGAGTTTCCTCTTTGTTTTTTCCCTGGGCATGAACACTATTGCAGGAAAAGGCTACAGCCGCTACGGCAACGGCTCCCACTACAAAAACGGCTTTATCCCGCCTGCTTTTCTTGGATATTTTCCGTCTCCCTGC
Organism: Candidatus Blautia stercorigallinarum; assembly: GCA_019112785.1. GTDB lineage: Bacteria > Bacillota > Clostridia > Lachnospirales > Lachnospiraceae > Blautia > Blautia stercorigallinarum. Next base: position 35,174 of record DXIQ01000011.1, on the reverse strand, counting down.
CCATTCTGATACACGTTCCATAAGGCAGCGGATACCGGCTAAAATTGTACAAATAATATTCATACTCTTTTTTCCTTTTGTTTTTCTGTTGTCGCAGTCTCTCTAATGAAGAAAATTATACGTTACTCCCTGTGTCTGCGTCAAGCAGAAAGTAGGTTTTTTAGGAACAATGCACAATTATCTCAAATATTCTTTGTGCTATATCCACAAAAAAGGAAATCCTCTATTACATTTTCAGTTCTAGAAGATTCCCTTTTTCTTTACTCAAGATAAGTATTTTTATACTCTTCCCGTACTTCCGGAGGTACCAGACTTCCTCCTGTGGCCCACAGGATATGTGAGGCATTTCCCATTTTTTCCTCTAAACCATGATTTCTGATATACTCCCGTAATTCTTCCCTTTCCGACAGCATTACCGGTCCCTGGACAGCCGCGCAGGCGCTGGGCTCCAGGAAAATATCCTCTGTCTGGAGCAGATCCCGCATATATTCATAGAGTCTGCCGTCCCTGACTGTCATTTCTCCGCTGAGGAAAGGCTTCATAACCCCTCCCACGAAGCCGGATGGCCTTCCTACTGCCAGACCGTCTGCATGGGTCTGACCTGTCAGTCCGATATCCTGGACAGAAATAGCATTGTTCAAACCGGTTGCCATGCCAAGGAGCATACACGGAGCCTGGACCGGCTCCACAAAAAAGCAGTGGACATTGTCTTTAAATACCTGTTTCAGCCCAAAGGTGATGCCTCCGGGAGCTCCGCCTACTCCGCAGGGAATATATACAAAAGCCGGATGTTCCCGATCAATTTTTATTCCAAGTTCCTGAAGCTGGGCCGGCAGTCTTCTGGCGGCTACCGCATATCCGAGGAACAGATTTCTGGAATTTTCATCATCTACAAAATAGCTTTTCGGATCCTGATCAGACATTTTTCTTCCCTGTTTTACTGCTTCACTGTAATCTGATTCATATTCGATCACTTCCACTCCCCTGCTTCTGAGGAGATCTTTTTTCCACTGTCTTGCATCTGCAGACATGTGAACGATCACCTGATACCCTACTGCCGCACTCATGATCCCGATACTCATGCCCAGATTTCCCGTAGATCCTACCTGGACCTTGTAATTCCGGAAAAAATCTCTTGCCTCCTGATCTGCCAGTTTCTCATAGCTGTCTCCCGGTTTTAGAATGCCTGCTTCAAGAGCCAGATCTTCCGTATGTTTCAGTACCTCATAGATTCCTCCTCTGGCCTTTACGGAACCGGCGATAGCAAGATGACTGTCCTGTTTCAAAAGAAGATTTCCCTCCAGGCCGGCTCCATATTTGTCTCTCAGTAAAGCTTTCATTTCCGGAACAGGAGTCAGCACAGACTCGATCAGACCCTTTCTGTCTTTTGTTTCAGGAAAACATTTCATGATAAAAGGCGCAAAACGTTCCAGTCTTTTCTCCGCATCTTCAATATCTGCCATAGTCAGTTCCGCATTTTTTTCAGCTGTTTCAAAAGGACACAGATCCGGATTGATCCAAACAACCTCTTCACCTCTCTGCATTTTCTGCAAAAGAGGAGACTTTTTAATTAAATCATCATAATTTTTCTTCTCCATTTTCAGTTCCTTTCTCTGCTAAATCTATCGCTGTTCTGCTTCCGTTTTTCTTCATATAAGCCGCCGGCGTCATTCCCGTATACTGTTTAAAATACTTGTAGAAATGATTCAGGTTCTGGTAGCCTGCTCTTTCTGCCGCTTCTTTTACAGAAAGCCCTTCTTCTTTTAACATATGACGGCTTTTCTCGATCCGGATTTTATGAACGAAAGATACAACAGTCATCCCCGTATATTTTTTAAAACTTCTGGCCAGATGACTTTCTGAACAAAAAATCTGTCTGGCCAGTGTTTCCAGATCTATTTTATCATTATAATGTTCATAGAGATACGCAAGGGTCTGATCGACCACTTCATTTCCGGTAAAATTCCAGCCTACAGCCCTGGCAATAGCCTGGCGAAGCTGCTGAAAGTCAATAGGCTTCAATATAATATCAACAGCCCCCAGCCGGAGAGCTTTCTGGGCATATTCAAAGGAATCATAGGCAGTGATAATGATCACCTTGCTGTCTTTCATTTTCTGTATGATTTCAAATCCATTATTATACACCTGATGTTCCACTCCCGCCTTCCAATGAAGAAAATCTCCGGCTGACAGAACGCTCTCTTCTCCATTGATAATAGAACGGGCCTGTCCCCGGACCACATAGATCACCTGCTCGTCATAGTGGATATGTCTTGCCTGATTTCTTCCCGGAAACAGACTGACAATTCCTACCTGAAGCCCCTGAAGGGGCAGTATTTCACGGTTCTCTGCAAGCCATAAGATCTGCCCCCAGTCTGTATTCTGTTTTATCATCTGCTCCTCTCCTTCCTTTTCTTAAACTTTAAAAGAAGAATCGGAAAAAGTCAAACTCAGTCGTCAAAGGATCCTGCCGGATACAGAGGGAATCTGGAAATCAAAGCTTCTGCCTGAGCCCTGCATTCTGCCAGGTTTTTCTCATCTTCCGGAGCATCTGCCACCTTGTTCATAATTGCTGCGATCTCTCTAATCTCGGGCTCTTTCAGGCCTCTCTGAGTTACAGCAGTAAGGCCGATACGCACACCGCTGGTAACAGACGGTTTTTCCGGATCAAAGGGAATCATATTTTTATTTACCGTAATTCCTACAGAATCTAAGGCATCCTGAAACAGCTTTCCGGTAATGTTCTTTCCTCTCAGGTCCGCAACCAGAAGATGATTATCTGTTCCGCCGCTTACGATCCGGAATCCGTACTTTTTAAGTTCTTCTGCCAGGCATTTTGCATTTTTTACCACCTGTTCCATGATCGCCCTGAACTCATCGGAAGCAGCATATTTAAAGGACCAGCATTTTGCCGCCATAGTATGAAGCTGGATAGAACCTAACGCTCCCGGGAAGGTTCCTTTATCAAGAAGTTTTGCATGTTCTGCTTTACAGAAAACCATACCGCTTCTGGCGCTGCAGAAGGTCTTTGTAGTAGAAGATGTAACAAAATCTGCATAAGGAATAGGACTGGGAATAACTTTAGCCGCAACCAGACCGGCAATGTGAGCCATATCTACCATAAAGTAAGCGCCAACCTCTTTTGCAGTTTTGGCAATTCTCTCATAATCGATCAATCTGGAGTAAGAGCTTGCTCCTGCAACGATCAGTTTTGGTCTATATTCTTTTGCCTTCGCATCCAGGGCGTCATAATCGATCAGCTCTGTCTCCGGATCCATGGCATAAAATTCAAAATGATAGATCTTGCTTACCCAGTTTGCCGGTGAACCATGAGTCAGATGACCTCCCTGGTCCAGGCGCATACTCAGCACCTTATCTCCGGGATTGAGTATGGAGGCATATACACTGTAATTTGCTGTAGACCCTGAATATGACTGGATATTGGCATGGTCTGCTCCAAAAAGTTCTCTGGCTCTCTGACAGGCCAGTTCTTCTACCTTATCTGCAATATGGGAACCTGCCTGGAATCTTTTTCCCGGATATCCCTCCAGGGTTTTGTTTGTAAACACGCTTCCTGTCAGTTCCATGACCGCCAGAGGTGCCGTGCTTTCCGAAGCGATCATCTCGATATTGTGTTCCTGTCTCTTTAATTCCTCATTTACCAGCTCTGCTAATACAGGATCTGTTGCTCTTGTTACTTTTAACATATTATTTTTCCTCACTTTCTTGATTTACTTTCCATATTCCTTCAGAATCATCAATGCCAAACTGTTCCGGATGAAATACCGGATCCAGGCCCTGTTTCTTCTGTTTTTCATAATCTTTGAAGATTGCGAAAGCCTTCTTTGACAATAAAGCTACCGCAAAAATGTTCAGCCAGGTCATCAGGCCTGCGCCTGTATCCCCCATGGTCCATATAATGTCCGCATTCACCAGGACACCTGAAAAAGTAGACAGGATAAAAATCCCCCGTATCAACCATACAGCAGCTTTTTTCCCTTTAAACAGGTAGTTCACATTACTTTCTGCCTGATATTCGTATCCGATCAGACTGGTAAATACAAACAGTACAATGATAATGGCAAAAAGCTTCCCGCCCAGCAGAGATCCATAGGTGGATTCCAGAATATCCTGCGTCCAGCCCACACCATACTGGCTTCCCGGCAGATACTCTGTGATCATCTGCCCGGTAGTCTCATTCAGTACATTGTAGGAATTACTCAGCAGCAGTATCACTGCCGTAGATGTACAGACCACAAAAGAAACGATATATACAGACAGGGCCTGGACTAATCCCTGTTTTGCCGGATGGCTGACCTCTGCTGCCGCAGAAACGATAGCGCCGGATCCCTGTCCTGCTTCTGTGGAATAAACGCCTCTTTTTACACCCCATGCAATAGCAGATCCCAGGATCCCGCCATACACAGCATTCTGCCCAAAAGCAGAGGAAATGATCGTCCCGATCACTCCGGGAATATTTTTGTAGTAGATCACCACGATTCCAATAGCCATCAACATATAGATCAGACACATGATAGGCGCCGCTTTTTCGGAAAATTCCCCGATCCTTTTTACACCGCCAAAGACTACCACGGCCAGAAATACACAAAGGATAATTCCTCCTGCGATCATGCTGGTGCCGAAAGACCGCTGAAAAGTACTTGCTACAGAATTAGCATGGAGTCCTGGCATAAGGATACCCGGTCCCAGTATAGTAGCCAGAGCAAATAGTACCGCATACACCTTGATCCCCAGTCCTCTCTCAATAAAAAGAGCCGGACCGCCTATGTATTCGCCGTTGATCTTTGTCTTATAAGCCTGTGCCAGAGTGGATTCCATCAAAGCCGTGCCTGCTCCCAGAAGTCCCAGGACCCACATCCAGAACACTGCTCCCGGTCCGCCGAAATAGATTCCGGTAGCCACGCCGGCAACACTTCCCATACCTACACGGGAACCTACCGTAGTGGCAAAAGCCTGGAAAGGAGTGATCCCGCTTTGACTGTTGGGATCTGCTTTCAGCAGCAGACGTATCATCTCTTTAAACATACGGATCTGTGGAAATTTCAGCCGCGCAGAGAAATAAATACCTGCTACCAGACAGATAACAACCAGCACATTACTCCAGACAATGGAATTGACCCAGGTGATCGCCTCATTAAATAATTCCATTTTCTTTCTCCTTATTGTGATTTTTATTGTGCACAACTTTTATGTGCCTATTATCTCAAATACAAAAAGGCAATACTATTACAGATCTTGACTCAGATTTTATCAATTTTGACTGATCGGCGGATTTTACCCAAAAATAATACTATAAAAAAATTGATTTCAGGGGTTGCAAAATACCTCCATAGGGTATATATTATAGGCGAAGACAAAAATACCCCCTCGGGGTTTATGAAAGGAGTATAGATTTGGAAGAGAAAAAAACATGTGCAGGATGCAAGCACAGGACAAAAGAACGCTCAGAAAAAGAACGGCGGGATATGTTAAACCGCCTAAGCCGTATCGAAGGCCAGGTAAGAGGGGTCCGGAAAATGGTAGAGGAGGATGTGTACTGTCCGGATATCCTGATCCAGGTATCTGCCATCAACGCCGCCCTTAACAGCTTTAATAAAGTCCTTCTGGCCGAGCATATCCGGTCCTGTGTGGCAGATGATATCCGGGAGGGCAAAGACGAAACCATTGATGAACTGGTAGGTGTCCTCCAGAAACTGATGAAATAACAGACTGATATAAGGAGGTTTTTGTATGAAACAATATAATGTAACAGGCATGAGCTGCGCGGCATGCAGCGCCCGGGTAGAAAAAGCCGTCTCGAAAGTGCCAGGCGTCACTTCCTGTTCCGTCAGCCTTCTGACCAACTCCATGGGTGTGGAAGGGACCGCTTCTGCAGATGCTATTATTTCTGCTGTAGAAGAAGCAGGTTACGGCGCCAGCGAAAAAGGCCATGCATCTGATCATACCCAGGGACAAAGCCTTTCTATAGCGGAAGAGGCAGATTCCTTAAAAGACAGAGAGACTCCCAAAATGAAGCGGAGACTCACAGCTTCCCTGTGCTTCTGGATTCCGCTGATGTACCTCTCCATGGGACATATGATGTGGAACTGGCCGATCCCTTCTGCCCTGGCAGAAAACCATATGGCCATTGGCCTGGTGGAACTGCTGCTGACCACTATGATCATGGTCATCAACCAGAAGTTCTTTATCAGCGGATTTAAGGGGCTGATCCACAAAGCGCCTAATATGGACACCCTGGTAGCTCTGGGAGCAGGCGCTTCCTATGTTTACAGCCTTTATGCTCTTTTTGCCATGTCTGCTGCCCTGACCCGTCAGGATATGGCAGGGGCTATGTCTTATATGCATGAATTCTATTTTGAATCCGCAGCTACGATCCTGACTCTGATCACTGTAGGGAAACTTCTGGAGGCGATCTCCAAAGGCCGCACCACAGACGCCCTGAAAAGTCTGATGAAACTGGCCCCTAAAACTGCTACTGTGATAAGAAACGGCGTGGAAGAAGTTGTATCTATAGAACAGGTACGCAAAGGGGACATCTTTGTTGTAAAGCCTGGAGAAAACATTCCGGTGGACGGTATAGTGCTGGAGGGGACCAGCGCAGTCAACGAGTCTGCCCTGACCGGCGAAAGTATCCCGGTAGACAAAAATATCGGCGACTCTGTATCGGCGGCCACCTTAAACCAGTCCGGCTATCTCCGGTGTGAAGCCTCCCGGGTTGGAGAAGATACCACCCTTTCTCAGATCATCCAGATGGTCAGCGACGCCGCAGCTACTAAAGCTCCTATCGCCAAAATCGCCGACCGGGTATCCGGCGTTTTTGTACCGGCAGTGATCGGGATCGCTCTGATTACTCTGGCAGTCTGGCTCATAGCCGGCCAGACCATTGGTTTTGCTCTTTCCAGGGCAATCTCCGTACTGGTGATCAGCTGTCCCTGCGCCCTTGGACTTGCCACACCGGTAGCTATTATGGTAGGAAACGGTATGGGGGCTAAAAACGGCATTATGTTTAAAACTGCTGTTTCTCTGGAAGAGACTGGAAAAACTCAGATCGTTGCCCTTGACAAAACAGGAACCATCACCAGCGGAGAACCGAAAGTAACGGATATGTTCCCTGCAGATGGGATCACCGAGCAGGAACTTCTGACAATTGCCTGGGCTCTGGAAAAGAAAAGCGAACACCCTCTGGCTCACGCTATCCTGGTAAAGGCTGAAGAAACTCCTTCCTTAGAGAAATTTGACACAGAAGATTTCCAGGCAGTACCCGGCAACGGACTTTCCGGCAAAGTAAACGGGTCTCTGATCTGTGGCGGAAATCTGAACTTCATCAGCCAGAATGCAGAAATATCTGATAAAATAAAAGAAACCGCCGAAAGACTTGCGGAAGAAGGAAAAACCCCTCTGTTCTTCAGCAGAGACCGGAAGCTGATCGGTATTATTGCTGTGGCAGACGTTATAAAAGAGGATAGCCCTGAAGCTATCAGAGAGCTGCAGAACATGGGTATCCATGTGGTCATGCTTACCGGTGATAATGAACGTACCGCCAGGGCTATCGGCGCCCAGGCCGGTGTAGATGAAGTCATCGCCGGCGTACTTCCGGATGGAAAGGAAAGCGTGATCCGCTCCCTGAAGAAAAAAGGAAAAGTGGCTATGGTAGGGGATGGCATCAACGATGCTCCGGCTCTTACCAGAGCTGATATGGGAATCGCCATCGGTGCAGGTACAGATATAGCCATCGATGCAGCAGATGTGGTTCTGATGAAGAGCAGGCTCACTGATGTGCCTGCGGCCATCCGCTTAAGCCGGGCCACACTCCGGAATATCCATGAAAATCTGTTCTGGGCATTCTTTTACAATGTGATCGGTATTCCTCTGGCTGCCGGTGTATGGATCCCGCTTTTCGGATGGCAGTTAAATCCTATGTTCGGAGCTGCGGCCATGAGCCTTTCCAGCTTCTGCGTAGTGAGCAATGCATTGCGTCTTAACTGGTTCAAAATGTATGATCCCAGTAAAGATAGAAAAATCAAAATTAAGAAAACAAACAAGGAGGACAAAACAATGACAAAAACAATAAAAATCGAAGGTATGATGTGCGGACACTGTGAAGCTACCGTAAAGAAGGCCCTGGAGGCCCTGAGCCAGGTAGACAGCGCTGAAGTAAGCCACGAAGCCGGCACAGCTGTAGTCACCCTGAATTCTGATGTCAGCGATGACGTTCTGAAAAAAGCGGTAGAGGATAAGGATTACAAAGTAACTGAAATCACAGCATGATCCATCTTTAGACAGACCTTTAAGCTGTAATCGAAAAAGCCCCGGAACCCGGCAGTATCCGCCGCCAGGTTCCAGGGCTTTTCTGATATAATCATGTTAAAAATCACTTATCTGTTGTTGATAGCTGTAACCAGCGCATCAATAGACGCCCGGATAATATCCGGATCCACTCCTGCGCCCCATGCCAGGCTTCCATCAGGCTTTTTGATTCCAACATAAGCGATGGCCTTGGAACTGGAGCTCTGTTCCAGAGCATGTTCCTGATAAGTTACCAGGTCATACTGGAAATCGTAAGCTTTCTTCAGAGCGTTGCTTACTGCGTTGAGACGGCCGTTTCCGGTAGCCTCTGTGGTGATGGATCTTCCGTTAAACTCAGAGGTTACCTGAGTGGTAATACCGCCGTCTTTCTGCTGGAAATGAACTTCTGTGATATCCAGAGGAGATTTTACATTCTCAAAGGTCTTCTTAAACAGCTCAAAGATTTCCTCCGGTTTCAGTTCCTTCTGGGTATGATCAGATACTGCCTTGGCTGTGTAGCCCATAGCTTCTCTCATCTTAGCAGGCAGATTCAGACCGAACTTGGTCTCCAGGATATATCCTACGCCGCCCTTACCGGACTGGCTGTTGATACGGATCACGTCTGCGTCATAGTTTCTTCCCAGATCCTTAGGATCAATAGGCAGATATGGCACTGTCCAGTGGTCCGGTTTCTTCTCTTCCAGCCAGTGCATGCCTTTTGCAATGGCATCCTGATGGGAACCGGAGAATGCGGCAAATACCAGAGCGCCGCTGTATGGGCTTCTCTCGTTGATCTTCATACCGGTAAATTCTTCGTATTTCTCACTGATCTGGGTCATATGGCTGAAATCCAGATTGGGCTCTACGCCCTGAGAATACATATTCAGGGCCAGGGTAATGATGTCCACATTTCCGGTCCGCTCTCCGTTTCCGAAAAGTGTACCCTCGATCCTGTCAGCCCCTGCCAGAAGCCCCATCTCGGAATCTGCCACACCGCAGCCCCGATCATTATGAGGATGAAGGGATACTACCACATTGTCCCTGTATTTCAGATTCTTGCACATGTACTCTACCTGGCTGGCATAAACATGAGGCATAGAATGCTCCACAGTAACCGGAAGGTTAATGATCGCCTTTCTGTCCGCTGTAGGCTGCCAGATATCCAGCACAGCGTTACATACCTCCAGAGCGTATTCCGGCTCTGTACCTGTAAAGCTTTCCGGGCTGTATTCAAAACGATAGTCTGCCCCAGCCTCATCAGTAAGCTGCTTCAAGAGGATCGCTCCATCTACAGCGATCTTTTTGATCTCTTCTTTGGATTTCTTAAATACCTGTTCTCTCTGAGCCAGGGAAGTAGAGTTATATACATGTACAATTACATTTTTTGCTCCCTTAACTGCCTCAAAGGTTTTCTTGATAATATGCTCTCTGGCCTGAGTCAGTACCTGGATCGTCACATCATCAGGGATCAGGTTTTCTTCAATCAGGGTGCGGAGGAAAGTATATTCCGTTTCGGAAGCGGCAGGGAATCCCACCTCAATTTCCTTAAATCCGATCTTCACCAGCATTTTGAAGAACTCGATCTTCTGTTCCAGGTTCATAGGGATCACCAGCGCCTGGTTTCCGTCACGCAGGTCCACACTGCACCAGATCGGCGCATGATCCACATAATCTTTCTCAGCCCAGTCCATACATTTCACCGGGGGGAGAAAATACTGCCTTTTGTATTTACTGCAATTTTTCATTCTTCAATTCCTCCCATTCCAATTTACAATAGCTTCCTATTAACATAACATTTTCCGGTGAAAACGTCAATTCTTTTACTTCAATTTATGTGGAGGAATTTACTCAGTTTACCCTGGCTTTCCGAAGGCCAAGGGCCCCTGCCAGATACAGAACCCCTCCTGCAATCAGACCGGCCAGAAGCTGCAGGGGCATAGCGGTTTGCAAAATTTTCCCCGCCCCATAGTGAAACCAGGAGGTCTGTACAACCTTAGGCAGGACAATCGCCAGCAAAAGCCACATAAAGACCAGGAACCAGGGGCCTCTTGTTCTGAACCTGTGGACAAAAGCTCCTCCCGCGCAGGATAATCCGGTGATCAGCAGGGCATATACCGGCATCCAGGGAAGAGATACATACCCGGAAAAAATTTTTACTGCCGTCTCTAACTGCCTGGTTGCCCCGGGACCATCAAAAAGGCTGTGAGAGATCAACATCTCCAACTCCAGAAATATCCTCAGCAGGATTACCATAGCCAGACTTTGGAAAAAAACCACCACACCGGAAGAAATGAAAAATTCCTTTCTGGTATGACAAAACCGCAGGAAAAAATCATATCCGTAAAATACATCTGTTCCAAAACCGATCACACACATGATCACGCCCCCAAAGACAGACAGCATAGTCGCAAAAGGCAGGACTTCCGGAAGCTGGGCCCCGGCCTTCATGGCTCCGGAAATCAGATTTCCAAAGATCCACATAATGGCGGTCATAGAAAGATAAAGAAAAAATTCCTTTTTTCTGATCTCCCAGATAGCTTTTACATTTTTCCACATCATAAGCACCTCCTATATGCGGACCTCCAGATTCTTCAGCAGTTTCCAGGAAAAATACCCCATAAGGCAGTAAGCCGCTGCAGAAACCGTCAGCCAGAGCAGAGGATTTTCCTGCAAAAACAGGAAGGAAATCTGTATCCCTGAAAAATCATTTTCATTTATGAGCGCCGTAGTATTATAGCCTACAAATCCCCCTATGGCGGCGCAGGCAGCCACTATGGCGATCAGTACGATCCACTGTTTCCTGGTCTTCAGATAAAGGATGGTCAGCAGCTCCTCAATTCCCTGCGTCAGCATCATCAGCACAAATCCCCAGAAAACCATACTCAGATCCTTCCATATCGTCAAAGACCATCTTCCAAACACCATAGCCCCTCCGGAAATAAGAGCTACGAAAAGAGCGCTGAGCAGCTTTACAAGCTGCATATCCCAAAACACTCCTTTTCTGGTATATCCCATAAAGATCTTCAGCGGTTCGTATGCGCTGTATCTGGAATAGATCATAAGGGTCAAGGTAGCTGCCGACACAAGGATCAGACTGTCCGGAAAGGAAGAAGCCGCCAGTTCTCTCAGTCTTTCCAGGTTCCACTGAGAGGAACGGATAAATTGTGCCGCGCACAGGACCAGGACCAGGCCTAAGCCCACCCAGAGATCTTCCCATACCATCTTCAGGATTCTTTTTTCTCTTTTCATATCATCCAGCCTCCCCGTCACACAATGAGACAAACACCTTCTGCAGATTCATAGGCTGAAGGGTAATCCCCTCTGTCTTCTCCAGAGTTTCTCCCCTTTTAAGCCTTACCATTACGCTTTTGCTCCTTCCCAGAGTCTCCTGGTGATGGATCTCTTTTCCTTTTACCGCCTGATCCACTTCCTCTGCTCTGCCGCTGACGTAAATACAACGCTCCAGCAGTTCCTGGGTATTTTCTTTTAAAAGGATCTTCCCCTGATGAAGGAAAATCACTTCTTCAAACAGATCCGCCGCTTCCTCGATAATGTGAGTGGAGATCACAAAGGTCCTTCCGCTTTCTGTAAATTCTTCCAGCAAAAGCCGGTAGAACTGTTCCCTTGCCACCACATCCAGGCCGGAAACCGGCTCATCCAGAAAAGTAAAGTCCGCCTTGCTGGCCAGGGCCAGTACGATGGAAAGCATAGAAAGCATACCTTTAGACAGCTTTAAAGTTTTTTTCTTCCTATCCAGTTGAAAAAGCTCCACTAATTCCTCTGCCATTTTTTTATCCCATTTCGGCAGGTAGGCCTCTGCCATATCCAGGTAATCTTTCACCTTTAATCCGCTGGAATCTCCTGTTACATTAGGGCTGATCTCCCTGGAAAAGAAAATATGCTGCAATGCCACAGGATTTTCCCATACAGGCTCTTCTCCCAGATAGATCTCTCCGGATGTAGCCGGGTTCTGTGCGGATAAGATAGAGAGCAATGTGGTCTTTCCTGCGCCGTTTCTTCCGATCAGGCCATAAATCTTCCCCGGCTCCAGAGTCAGATCTATATTGTGGAGTACCTCCTGTTTCCCATATTTTTTCACGATCCCTTTAGATCTTAAAACTTTTTCACTCATTCTCATTCCCTCCCTGCTCCCACGCGATCATTTCAATCAGTTCTTCTTTGCTGATCCCCAGATTTGCCGCTTCTGTAAGCATGCCTTTTACATAATTTTCAAAGAAATGCTCCCGTCGTTTCTTCCGGATAGCCTCCTTTGCGCCTGCTGCTACAAACATACCGATTCCCCTTTTCTTATACAAAATACCTTCATCTACCAAAAGATTCACGCCCTTGGCCGCTGTAGCCGGATTAATGGCATAAAGCTTTGCCAGCTCATTGGTACTGGGCACCCTTTCCTCTTCCAGGAGAATATCCCTCAGGATATCCTGCTCGATCATTTCCTTTATCTGAAGATATATGGACTTCTCCTGATTCAAAAGCTCCTGCAAGATCTCTCACTTCCTTTCTGCGGTTCTCTTTTATGATCCCGCTATTTTCCTTTTTCAAAATTCTGCTTGTATTTTTCACTTCCATACGTCCATTACTTATATGGTTCATTACTTGTGTAATTAACCATATCACTAAGCATGCAAAAAGTCAATAGAAAAACCGGAAAAACAGATTTTTTTTGCTTTTCCGGTTTTCTTTATACAGTTCTATCTTTGCTTGTTTCCGAAAGGCTCCGATTTCTTCAGCCTTCATCCGGCCCTTTCGTTTCTATTCCTTAAAGGTAACCGCGACCTTTCCGCAGTTTCCCCCTGCCATCAGGGCATAGGCTTCCCCTGCCTTTTCCAGAGGGAATTCATGAGTGATCAGTTTCTCAGGATGAATGTTCCACCGGACCAGATGTTCGGTCAGTTCCTCCATCTTCCAGAGGGAAGTTACCCAGGAACCGTAAATAGTCTTCTGCCCATGGATCATATCCGGACTGGGATTCAGGGTACTGGTGCCGCCCTCGCCTACAAAAGCGATCTTTCCCCACTCTCTGGTACCCCGTACCGCTAACTGACGGGCCTGGTCATTGGCGCTGGCATCAATGGCCCGCTCTGCTCCATGGCCTCCGGTAGCCTCCAGGATTTCCTCCAGAGCGCCGTCTCCCGGCTTAATGATCAGGTCAGCCAGGCCCAGTTTTTTCGCCAGCCGGATCCGATAGTCGTTCATCTCTACTCCAATAAGCTTATCCGCTCCCATGGCCCTGGCCAGCATTAAAGCCGCCAGCCCTACCGGTCCCAGCCCAGTGACCAGTACGGTATGATTTCCGGAAACTCCTATTTTCTCAATAGCTTCATAAACAGTACCAAAACCACAGGCCACCTGGGCGCCGTCTTTATAAGTCAGAGGTTCCGGAAGGGGGATCAGATCCTTCTCCTCAGCCAGGATATAAGGAGCCATTCCTCCGTCTCTCTGCCAGCCATATGCCCTTCTGTATTTGCTTTTACAGGATATATAGTATCCTTTCCTGCAGTTATGGCAGACGCCGCAGCCTGAAATATGGTAGACAATGACTCTGTCTCCTTTCTTAAACCGCCGCAGTCCCTGGCCTTCTTCCACGATCTGTCCGCAGGGTTCATGTCCTGCAATAGTACCGGGAATATAAGCCTCCGGCCCTTTTCCCACATGCTCCCGGTAAATGCAGCGGATATCGCTGCCGCAGATGGTAGATGCCCTGGTTTTGATCAGTACCTGGCCGAATCCCGGCTTCGGGATTTCAAAATCTCTTAGCTCCACTGTAGAGTTTCCCGGCAGAACCGCACCTTTCATAGTTTCCATCCTGCAATCCTCCTTTAAATTTTCTCCATATTCTTATTTGTCTTAATTATATCTTTTCATGGTTTTTCTTTAAGAGAGAACTGCGACAGGTTTCAGAAAATATGTCGTCTTTTCGCAGGTTTTTCCGGTCTTTCTTGACGGTGCAGCCCCGTGCCTGATACACTAAGGACAGAAAAGCTTATCCCGCCGGAAGGAAACCGGAAAGAAGACAGGAGGAAAGGAAAAATGAAATCTTTGTATCAAAATCTGGATTTTTCTTTTACTGTTGAAAATGTTCCCATCCATGTGCTTACTATTGCCCTGTGCCGCCAGGTAACCCATGTACCCTTTCACAGCCATGGAGCCGGCTGCTATGAGCTTCACTATATTGCCTCGGGAAAAGGAGAGATCCACTTAAAAGACGGCTATTTTCATACTTTTCCCCATACCTTCTACATGACAGGACCTCACACGGAACATTCAGAAATCTCTGACCGGGAAGATCCCATGAAGGAGTACTGCCTGTATTTCCATATCAATCCTAATCTTCCCGTCACAATTTCAGAACAGGCTTCTCTTCTAAAAGCCCTGTTCTCCCAGGATCTCCTCCTGGGCAGAAATGCCTCCCGGTTCCTTCCCCTATTTAAAGATCTGAAAGAAGAAATCGAGAAAAAGCCTTTTGGTTACAGAGAATATATCTGCGGCCTGCTGAAACAGATCTTTGTCCTCTGTATCCGCAGTTCCCGGAACCCGGTCTGTGAAGCCGCTTCTTCTCCCTCCCAGAATCTGGTCCTGCAAAAATCTGTCATAGCTGAAGATTATTTTTTATATGAATATGAGAACCTGAACCTAAAAGAACTTTCCCGCCGCTTAGGATTAAGTATCCGGCAGACAGAGCGGTTCCTTAAGGAATTTTACGGACAGACCTTCCTGGAAAAACGCACCCAGGCCCGTATGGAGCGGGCTCTGCTCCTTCTGCCCCAGCCTGGACAAACAGTCACCTCTGTCTCCAACGCCCTGGGTTACTCTTCACCGGAGCACTTCTCCGGCGCCTTCCGGAAGTACTTTGGGATCAGTCCAAAAAATTTTCTAAAAAAGTGTTGATTTTTAGAAAAATTCTGGTATAATAGCATTTGTTGATTGCGGGGTATGGCGTAGCTTGGTAGCGCGCACGGCTGGGGGCCGTGAGGTCGCAGGTTCAAATCCTGTTGCCCCGATTTTTCTTTTAAAAATAAGGGTTTTCAGTATACAAAATGCTGAAAACCCTTATTTTGTTGGTTACCTCTGATTACTTTTTGTAAATATATGGTTACCAGTATTCTCTATCTTTTATAACTGATAATTTATTTCATAAAGCCGCAGGTTCAAATTCTGTCACTCCGATAAAAAGAAGCTTCTTCTAAAACTATCCTATCTATGTTTAATGATGAGTATGCAGGCTGCAAACATAAAAATTAATCCCATCAGGATAAAATCTGTTCTTTCAGATCTCTTATCTAATAATTATTTATCGCCTCTATAATCTCATTATAATCACATAATCCATTTCCTACGTAACGTCCACCTTCATACTGAGCTCCATCATATGGCGTAATTGCCTGATCTGTATTATATACCTGATTCAGCAGATCCATATATTCTTCCTGTGAGGATACCTGAGTTCCCTCCCAGTAATAATTATAAATTGGCATCCCCGATTCATCTAACTGTACATTTGTATTATCCTCAGCTCCGTAATCGCCGCTGTAAAGTAAGACGAACTGTCCGTCCTGTATGGTATATATTTTATCATAGTACACATCCATATGCCCGCCCAGATCCCGGAAAAGATTCTGTCCTTCTATATAGGAGAAACCATAATTATACATAGGCTGTTCGATTATAGTTCCGCCGGCATAGCTGCACAGAACATCTCCACTGGCTGTAGAACCGAAGTTTATATATAATTCCGGTATCTCATCATTATTGATATTTACCAGCTTGCTTGTTTCAAACTGTCCGTGGTTATTAATATAGTCAATATAAGCCTGCTTCCATTCAGAAACAGCTGCCGGTGTTTCCTGTGATCCTTCACTTTCTTCTGCATATATCTGACCATTCAGGACTTCATAGATGTCCTCTCCCTGGGGCCAGTTATTCAGATACCAGAAGGTAACTTTTCCCTCTTCGTTGGCGTCAAAAGAAGCCATAAAAGCCCGGTCATTTATAGTCGTCAGATAAGCTGACGTGTTTTCATTCGTATAATAAGTGCTCCAGCCATTTTCTTTCATTGCAGTATCTGCATCAGTTATATTATCTCCTATTGTAATATCATATAAAGAAATGTAGTCCGTTCCCTCATTTTTCATACTGAAAGCATCATCCAGCCACTCCAGATAGAAATTATCTTTTTTATAAGAGTCTGTGTCAGAAAGCTGCCACCCTTCCGTATGTTCCATGCCCAGTATATCAACCAGCTGCTGATAGTTCTGGAAATAATCGCTGACTTCTATATGAGTTTCAGAGTTTTCCTGCAGCGACAATTCTTCATCTGGAGGAATCTCTTTCTCTGTTTTTGTTTCTTCTGGCTGTTCTTGATTTTCTTCCTGGATTTTCGGATTCTCTTGTTCTTTTTCTTCTCCTTCTGCCCTCTGATTTCTGCAGCCTGAAGCTGCCAGTAATAAACAGCAGGTCAGTAATATGATCTTCTTTTTCAACTTCTTCTCCTTCTTTTAAAATCCCAGCTCCGCAAAGTTCCCCTCTGTCATCTCCAGCTATATATCAAACCTGGTATCTTCTCCTGCTACCAGCTTTATCCTGCTTTCTCCCTTTTCCAGTGAAATGCTTTCCCCGGCATTTTGTTCGCCGGCGGCATCACACTCTGCCAGAGTGGTCAGCGCTCCTTCCGGGTCAATAAGCACTACTTTCAATTTGCCGCTGTATAATGTGATCTCATAAGAGAACTCTGCTTCTGTGGTTTCCTGGGCTTTGCAGGACCATACGGTATCCATTCCCTCCAGCCTTTCCACAGAAGCAGTCCATTTCTCTCCCTCTATATTCTGCTGGATCCCATCCAGATTAAAGGAATTGGAATCACTGGAGATTTCTTTCTCATTATCATATAAATCTGCTATCCGGCTGCCGCCGCAGACGCTGACACTGAAAGCCGCCAACAGAGCCAGCACTGCTATTGATTTTCCTCTCACTCACTTTTCACCAGCCTTTCCCTATATAACTCCAGAAAATATCCGGCTATCTCTCCCGGAACCTGCACTGCATGCATGGTATCCTCTTTTCTGTCAAAATAGCGTAAGAAATATAACTTTTCATTCACCACGTAAAAATGATATGCCCTGTCAGATATAAAATACCCGTCTTTACTTTCTTTATAAAAATCTACTCTTGGTGACTTGTGGGGATCAGGGCTTTCCATAATCACTTCCTGCCCATTACTGTTAGAACGAAATGGCTCATATACATTTTCTCCTGCGAATGCTAACAGAGCATTGAATTTCTGGATATCCACCGTTTCTAAAGTCTTTGTCTCCGATTCCCTGTCTGTCCTTCCGCCGCCGATTTCACTGAAATATCTATAATTTTCTCCTTCTGCATAATAAGCCTTCGCTTCCTCCCACTGGTCTGCCTCGCAGTATACTGTCCCGGTAGTAACGGTCCCCAGATCACATTGTACCATATTGAAATTTTCCGATTCTACCTGATGATAGAGTATCCCTTCCACTTCATATTCCTTCCCTGTGAAAGAAAGATTGGCGGGATATAAATTTTCATAAAACCCAGTACGGTATTCCTGCCCTTCTATCCTGATAGATTCTGCAGGAATTTTATCTAACAAAGAACAGCCTCCAAGAAGAGCTCCTGCCAGCAGTATGGCTGGAAATATCTTTTTCATGTCCTTCCCCCTATTCCTGTTTAGTGAGGAGTTTTTGTGTCCTTCCGCAGAACTTCCTTAGGCGGTTCAATTTCATTTGCCAGGGTATGTTCTGTTAATTCCGATAAAATCTTAAATTTTTTATTCAGCATAGGCCGCATACAATTAGGCACATGTTCCTGATGGGCTCTATGTATAGCCACGCATTCTTTGCAGTTTCCGTGATAACGACAGGCTTTCTGGCAGGGACAATGGTCCTTATCCTTATATTCTTCTCTGAACTGGGCCGCAAACTCTTCCTGAAGGCGAAGCCCCTCTGCCCGGTTTCCCTTATGAAATTCCTCCATTGCCGCCAGCTGTTTCGGATTATTCTCAATGATCATTCTGATTTCCTCCCTCGTTTTTTCAGGAATGCCACTCCATAGTGTATTCCTTCTCTCCAGTCTCCTGGTCTGCAGACTCCTTTTTTATCTGGAATCCTTCCCGTTTATAAAATTTGACTGCCCGGATATTTT
This sequence comes from Candidatus Blautia stercorigallinarum, assembly GCA_019112785.1. Lineage (GTDB taxonomy): Bacteria > Bacillota > Clostridia > Lachnospirales > Lachnospiraceae > Blautia > Blautia stercorigallinarum. Next base: position 16,679 of record DXIQ01000011.1, on the reverse strand, counting down.
TCTGATAGACCTTCAGACTTAAATAAGGCTTTCTGCCTTTGATATAATTCAAAAGCTGCCCGCCGATCCCCTTAGACTGTGCCTGTTCCGGGACAAAAATCCCAGCAATGTACTCCTCGTACAGACCCGCAAAACCCTGGATCTGCCCGTTTTCTTCCCAGACATAAACTTCTGCCTGGGGAAGCATTTCTCTTACCGGCTCATAATTTTTCTCCCAGTATTGAGCCGGTATAAAATCATGGGCTTTTATATTCGTATCCAGCCAGATTTTAGAAATTCTGTTCAGATCTTCCTTTTCCATTTTCCTAATCATGTATGTTCCCTTCTGTCAGCTCTTCATTTCATATTTTCCGCCGTTTTTGATCGCCAGGACCGCTCCCGGCTGCACCTGTTCCTTGCTGACGCCCCGAAGAGCGATCCCTACCTGCTCAGTAGCATAGGCAGCCTGGTTTGGTTTACGCTCTTTTGTCCGCAGGTCTATTCCTGTGATCACTGCCTCTAAAGCCGTTCCGTTCTGAAGGATGAAGGCCGTCTCTCCTACCCTGCACATACCGGATTCAATCCTTCCCGCTACTACTGTGCCATTCCCGGCAATAGAAAAAACCCCTCCTACATTCATAACAAAATCCTGTTTCAGACATTGGGGCACATTGATCCGCTCCATGTATTCTGCTTCTTTTTCCTTTTTGCTTTTTCCAAATAATCCCATACAAACCTCCTAAAACCTCAGAAAAGGATCCAGCATTTCTGCCTCTTCTCTATCCTGCTATCTTCAGAAATTACCGCTGCTAAGTCCATTATAGCAGACCCCAGCCTGGTCTGTCATTTTATTTCTCAGGCAGCCAGGCAATCTTTATCTTTAACAATATCTGTACAAAACAGATTAAGGAAATTGCACAATATTTTCCTCTTTTCTCTTTTGCATTTTATGTTATTATTGGATTAATAGAGTCTGCCGCTTATAAGGCAGGAAAAGTTCGATGGGAGGAAAAATAGATGAAACTTTCGCTGGAAGGAATTAAAGACAAAGGGAAATGGGAAGCTGCCGGCATCACGCTTCCCGGTTATGACATAGAAATGGCTGCAAAAAAAGCGCAGGAGACCCCCAGATGGGCACACTTTGGCATTGGAAATATCTTCCGCATTTTCATCGGCAGCATTGCGGACGGACTGCTGGAAGAGGGTGAACTGGACACAGCTCTCACCTGTGTAGAAACTTTTGACTATGATGTAGTGGACAAGATCTACCGCCCCTTCGACAATCTGGGACTCAGCGTTGTCCTGAATACAGACGGAACCAGAGACTACAAAGTCCTGGGAGCTTTTGGGGAGGCCGTAAAGGCTCAGAGCACAGATCCGGAACAGTGGAATCGTCTGAAAGAAATTTTTGCTTCCCCTTCTTTGCAGCTGGTATCCTTTACCATCACGGAAAAAGGCTATGCCCTGACCAACCCAGAGGGAAAATATCTGCCTTATGTCCAGGCGGACATTGACAATGGTCCTGATAAAGCCACAGGGGCCATGGGTGTAGTTACAGCCATGCTCCTGGAACGATATAAAAAAGGAGGTACGCCTCTTGCCCTTGTATCCATGGACAACTGTTCCAAAAACGGCAGCCTTCTGCGCAGTTCTGTGATGACCCTGACGGAAGAATGGCTGAAAAAGGGATATGTGGATCAGGGATTTACCAGCTATGTAGAAGATGAAAATCAAGTCTCCTTCCCCTGGACCATGATCGATAAGATCACACCCCGTCCCAATCCGGTTATTGCCGCTGATCTGAAGGCTCTGGGCGTGGAGGATATGGAGCCTGTGGAAACCTCTAAAAGAACTTATATCGCACCATTTGTAAACGGAGAAGATCCCCAGTATCTGGTCATTGAGGATCATTTTCCCAACGGGCGTCCGGCTCTTGAAAAAGGAAAAGGCGTCTATCTGGGAAGCCGGGATACCGTGAATAAATCCGAGGCTATGAAAGTCACCGCTCTGTTAAACCCGGTCCACTCTGCAGTTGCTCCCCTGGGGGTGCTTCTGGGAGAAGAATATTTTGCCACACTGATCAATCAGGATCCAAAGCTTATGAAACTGGCAAAAATGGTGGCTTATGACGAAGGTATGCCTATGGTGCCGGATCCCGGTATCCTGAATCCCAAAGATTTTGCAGATGAGCTGTTCCAGATTCGCTTTGTAAATGAATATCTTCTGGACACCAACCTGCGTATTGTCACAGATGAATCTCAGGGCCTTGGAGTCCGCTTTGGAGAAACCATCAAAGCTTATACCGCAAAATACGGCAGCGCCGAAAGACTTACTGCCATTCCTCTGGGCATTGCCGGGTGGCTCAGGTATATGCTGGGTGTGGACGACCAGGGAAATTCCTACACTCTGGCCCCGGATCCCATGGCAGAAGAACTCACCCGGGCTTTCCAGGATATTGTGATCGGAAAGCCGGAAACTTTCAAAGACCAGTTAAAGCCTATCCTCTCCAACGAAAAAATTTTCTTTACAGACCTATATAAAAACGGCCTGGGAGAAAAGATCGAAGGATTTTTCCGGGAAATGATAGCCGGTAAAGGAGCGGTAAAGGCAACCATTTACAAATACATCTAAGGCAACAGATACTGTCCTCTGGGAATCATGTATTGTTATAAAAGAGACCATTCTTAAAATCCTGCCTTTTTACGTAAGGCCTCGGATTTTTATGGAATGGTCTCTTTTGTCTCTATCTTATTCCATTACCTTCAGCCGCTCCACCACCGGCTGTTTTTCCGTCTTCCTGTACATAGACAGGGGCAATGCCCCGCAGAGGAAAAACAGAAGAATCAGGCAGAGTACCAGCGGCAGCGCCGGATATTGAAAAACAAAGTAGGCAAGTCTCTGTTTTATGAGAATTCCTTCTGCCCACAAAAGGAAACTTCCCACGGTCAGCACTCCCAGGGTGACGAGAAGGGCAGTGAAGATTCCTTCCAGAAGGAGCATTTTGCGGAGCTGTCTTCTGGTAAGGCCCAGGCTTTCCAATACTGCCAGCTCCCGTCTTCGCATAGCCAGGCTGGTCATGGTCACATTGAAATAATTGGCGATCCCCATCATGAAAAGAAGGGCGCACAGGGCTCCCATGACGATCCTGCTGGAGGTGATATAGTCTCTCTCTGCCGCCAGCTCATCGGACTTTGCCTCCAGGGTTAACATGTCGGAACTCATCATGAGTTCTGATCCCTGTGCCACATTTCCCCTTTCCCGGTTATACTGGGAAACGATACCTGTCAGTTCTGCTTTCAGTAAGGACTCTTGTTCCTCTTCTACCTCCAGATCCACCCGAAAGACCTGTTCTGTCAGACCTAATTTCTGAAATCCCTCTTCACTTATTAGGAAGTAAAGAATATCCCCTCCATTCCAGGTGGTTGCCATCCGTTCCAGGCCTTTCTCATAGGAATCCAGATATCCGGCAAACTTCATGACTGTAGAATGCTCTCCTGCCATATCGGTAATCTGGAACTCTTTTCCCATATCTTCCTTACCTTTTTCCTCCTGGATCCTGGAAAGCAGGTGAGCATGGAAAAGGATCATTCCCTCACCCTGACGGACACTTTCCGGATCCACATACAGCCCTTTTTCCTCTTTTAATTTTTCCAGATCCTGCAGCCACTGATCACTGACCACCTGGATCACAACTCCGTAATCTCCGTTCCGGTCCTCCATATCTGCCGTATACACCTGAAGGGCTTCCTCTCTCAAATCCACTTTTCCATAGCCGCCCCAGGCAGTATCATTATCCACCACTCCTTTCAAGCTGATAATCTCGTCTCTCAGTTTCGGTGAAAAGAACACCTGATCTGCCGGATATTCTTCTACGATATTTGCGTTCATATAACAGTCAATCTTGAAGTCCGGGCGGCTCTGGTTAATCTTGTTTGTCCGGTCTGTTCCTGTGGAAAGAACCACAGTCCCCAGTGAGATCAGTATTCCCAGGCTGAGAGAAAGAAGAGTGATCACAAAACGCTTTTTTAGCCGGAAAAGATTCCGCCAGGCCATAGACGGGATTCCGCCAGAATCTCCCCATGACTTTTCTCTTTGTCCGGGCTGAAATCCCTTCCGGTCCTGTCTGGCTCCTCCCTTTTTTCCTCTATGGCTTCTCTTTCCTCGGCTTCTCTTTTTTCCTCCATTTTTTACATTTTGTCCCGTGTATTTTACCGCCTCTACCGGCGACATCTTTACTACCCGGTTCATGGCCCAAAGAGAACTTAGCAGAGTCACAAGTCCCCCGAAGACAACAGCCAGAGCCAGGATCCAGGGACGAAAGGCGATCATTGCAGAAGCTTCTCCCCTACCCTGCAGATACATCCTGGAAAGGAGCCGGGGGATCACGGTTACTGTGATCAGGATTCCTGCCGCCCCTCCAAGCACACAGCCTCCTGCCAGGAGCCTGCCGGTCTGACGGAGAACAATGGATCTCAACTGTTTTTTCGTAGTTCCCATAGTCTTCAGCAGTCCGTACTGCCGGATATCCCGGCTGAGAGAAATGTACATGACATTGTAAAGGAGCATGGCCGCTCCAAACAAGATCAGCCCTGCCATAAGGACAGCTGTATCAAAGCCTCCAGCCAGGTCATAGACCGACTGCCTGTAAACTGAAATACCTCCGAAAAACTGCTGGCTGTCATCCCGCATTTCCACGTCCTGATACAGCATATCCTCAATGGCCTCATCATCAATGTTATCTTTCTGCTGAATGAGAAGAGTGGTATTTTCTGCTATATCTATAGGCAGTCTCTGGAGAAATTCCTGGGAAAAGTAGCCTGCCGGCCTGTATATAGCAGGATCCCGGTAGTCTGTATAATATCCGGACAGGATGAAGGTCTTCTCAAGCTTTTCTCCATCTGGAAGTGTGATACTGGCCGGAATTTCCATACCAAGTTCTGGCTCATGGATCCCTATCTCTTCCAGAGCCCGGACAGGAAGCATAATCTCCTCTGTCTTTTGGGGATATTCCCCATGGATATCCGAATAGGCAGGAGCCGTCATTTTCTCCCATCCGGTTTCGTCCAGTACTTCACAGCTATATTCTTCTGTATTTCCTATATATACACTGCTTCCTACAGCCTTGATATAGGGAAGGGCCTCTATTTCCTCCTGCTGCTCCTTATTTCCCCGCTCCAGGGTGGTAGAGGCCGCCGTGCCGCTGTTCCGCATATACAAAAGGATATCTGTTTCCAGTTTCCCCACTGCCAGACTGAAAACCCCGAAAAGCATCATAACGGTAAGGGCCACAGCGGCAGTCAGGATCCGGTTCCGGCTTTTATTACTGTTATAGCTTTCCCTGGCAAGAAGGGCGGTAATCTCCTGATTATTATTTCTCATCTGCCTCACCTTACCTTTCCGTCTTCGATCCGGATGATCCGGTCCGCCATCTGGGCGATCTCTTCGTTGTGTGTCACCAATAGAATGGTCTGGTGAAAGGCTTCTGCACTGGCTTTTAGAAGGCCCACCACCTCGATACCGGTCCTGGAATCCAGGTTCCCTGTAGGCTCGTCACACAGCAGCACCGCCGGCTTGGTGCTTAAAGCCCGGGCGATAGCCACTCTCTGCTGCTGGCCTCCGGAAAGCATTCCCGGCATGTCCAGAAGCTTCTCCCGAAGCTTTAAGGTATCCGTGATCTTCTCCAGAAAGGCCGTATCCGGCTTTCTACCGTCCAGCTTTAAGGGAAGGGTAATATTCTCCTTTACATTCAGGATAGGAAGAAGATTATAGGTCTGGAACACAAAGCCGATATTCCTTCTCCGGAACACCGTCAGCTCCTCTGTGTTCATTTCTCCCAGGGCTTTTCCCCTGATAAAGACCTGTCCGCTGGTAGGATAGTCCAGACCGCCCAGCATATTTAAAAGAGTTGTCTTGCCGCTTCCGGAAGAGCCTGCGATAGCCGCAAATTCTCCTTCCTCTACAGACAGTGAAACCCCGTCCAGGGCCCGGACTTCCCCTGACAGGGTCTTATAGATTTTTTTCAGATTTTCTGTTCTTAAGATTTCCATAACCGTATCCCCCTGTTTCTTTTCTATGGACAGCAAGCCAGCAAGCCATGTATCTGCTGCCTTTGTTTTCAGTCTATCAGGGAATACTTACAAACTCCTTACAGCCATAAAACTTTTTCTTACTCTTCCGGCAGATAGATACTTACAGAAAGCCCCGGCTCCTGGCGCTTCAGCCTCAGGAATCCTCCGTGCTGGTGGACGATCTCCCGGGTCAGATACAGACCCAGGCCGAACCCCTTCTCCCCGGATACATTTTTCCCCCGGTAAAATCTTCCGAAGACCAGATTCTCCTCTCCTTCTTCGATCCCCCTGCCCCAGTCACGGACCCGGATCTGGGTAAACATCTCATTTCTCACAACGGTTATCAGGATCTGTCCATATTCTTCCGAATATTTTACACTGTTGTCCAGAAGGTTATACACTGCCTCCCCCAGCCACTGCCGGTCATGGGGCGTCTGTTCTCCCGCCTTCATCTCCAGGCGGATCTCTATATGTTTTTCCTCTGCCTCTTTTTTTACCTGAAGGATACTTTCCAGAAGAGTCTCCTGAAGATCCCGGGCTTCCTTCCGGATCTGAATGATCCGGCTTTCCAGCCTGGCCATTTTGATCAGCCCTTCTGTAAGGAACCGGATCTTCTCCTCAGATTCTCTTAAGGCCAGAAGATAGTTCTCCCTCTCTTTTTCCTCCCAGTCCATAGTCTCCAGAAGTTCCAGATAGCTTTCCATATTTGCCAGAGGGGTCCTAAGCTGGTGGGCGGTATCTGCGATCATTCCCCGGATCTCCTCCTTCTCTTTGCCCAGGGCCTGGTCTTTCGCCTTCATGATCTCCCCCAGGCGGAGGATCTGGCTGCGGACTTTAGAGGGCAGGGTATCCTGGCTGATTCCCTCTGTCTCCGGCGTCTCTCCGTTTATCAGTTTTTCCAGAGTCTCCGATAAGGCCTCCATTTCTTTTCTGTTCTGAAACTGAAACATCTTCTAATCTCCAAAAGTATAGCCAAGGCCGAATACATTCCGGATATACACAGGATTTTCCGGATCCGGCTCAATTTTCTTTTTCAGGCGGTTTAAGGTTACATTCACGGTATTTTCCTCTACAAAGGCTCCCCGGTTGTCCCAGACCTGTTCCAGGATCATGGTCTTGGTCAGCACTCTTCCCCGGTTCCTTGCCAGCAGCTCCAGAAGGGCATATTCCTTTGGGGTGAGACGGATCTCTTCTCCCTCTCTTGCCACCTGTTTTCTTTCCGGATCTATGGTAAGCCCCCGGTAGAGAAAAACTTCCTTCTCTCCCTGGGTCCTGCGCAGGACCGCTTCCACATGCTTCAGCAGCACCGCCATGGAAAAAGGCTTTACCAGATAATCATCGGCTCCCAGATCAAAAGCCTGAATCATATCTTCCTCCTCGTCTCTGGCTGTGAGGAACAGCACCGGGATCCTGCTGTACTCTCTGGCTGCCTGACAGATCCTGGTCCCCTCACCGTCAGGAAGGTTAATATCCAGAATGATCAGTTCCGGCTTCTGCCGGATAAGCTTCATGCCCTCCTCCAGAGTATGGGCCTGGAGAGGCTGATATCCGTTCTTTTCCAGCATTTTGGCCAGGGCTTCATTCAGAAGCCTGTCGTCTTCCACAATTCCGATGGTCTTCATCTTAGATTCTCCATTTCAGCAAATCACGTTGTTGTATCAGTTACAGGATATCCTAAGGGAAAAATGTTGTCAATAATCGGATAATTACCAGGCGTATCATACAAAAAGAGCAGATCCCTCTTATATCCTGAAGGCTCTGCTCTTTTGGTCTCATGTTTTTTCTTTTTATTTATCTTGGATCAAATTTATTTCTGCTGGCTGTTAATATAGTTTACCAGACCCTCGGCCTTAATGATCTTCTGCATAAATTCCGGGAATGCCTGGCCTTTGAAGGTAGTTCCTTTAGTTTTATCTGTGATGATACCTGTATCGAAATCTACCTCTACCTCGTCTCCCGCCTCAATGCCTTTGGAGGCTTCCGGGCACTCAATAATTGGAAGACCGATGTTAATAGCGTTTCTGTAAAAGATACGGGCAAAGGTCTCTGCGATAACACAGCTTACTCCTGCGGCTTTGATCGCCAGGGGCGCATGTTCTCTGGAAGAACCGCAGCCGAAGTTTTTCTCTGCTACGATAATATCCCCTTTCTGTACCTTATTCACAAAATCCTTATCAATATCTTCCATACAGTGGGTTGCCAGTTCCTTCGGATCTGAAGAGTTCAGGTATCTTGCAGGAATGATCACGTCTGTATCTACGTTGTCTCCATATTTAAAAACTGTTCCGTTTGCTTTCATTCTTCATTTCCTCCTATAATCCCAGTTCTTCCGGCACAGAGATCTTTCCGGTCACTGCGCTGGCAGCTGCCACTGCAGGGCTTGCCAGATATACTTCAGAATCCACATGACCCATACGTCCTACAAAGTTCCGGTTGGTGGTGGAGATACATCTCTCTCCTGCTGCCAGGATACCCATGTAACCACCCAGACATGGACCGCAGGTCGGGGTGCTTACCACTGCTCCTGCCTCAATAAAGATCTTCAGAAGGCCTTCTTCCATAGCCTGAAGATAGATCTGCTGGGTAGCAGGGATCACAATACATCTGACGCCTTTTTTCACTTTTCTGCCTTCCAGGATCTTGGCGGCACATCTTAAGTCATCGATCCTTCCATTCGTACAGGAACCGATCACAGCCTGGTCGATGACCACATCTTCTGTGATCTGATCCATAGTCCTGGTGTTGGAAGGAAGATGTGGGAAGGAAATGGTAGATTTCAGAGTACTGAGGTCAATAGTATATTCCTCATCATAAACCGCATCCTCATCTGCCTCATAGATCTTGTATGGACGGCTGGAGTGTTCTTTCATATAAGCTTCTGTCAGCTCATCTACCGGGAAGATACCATTCTTTGCTCCGGCTTCGATGGCCATATTTGCAATAGTGAAACGATCGTCCATAGAAAGGTTCTTGATACCTTCTCCCACAAACTCCAGAGATTTATACAGCGCCCCGTCTACACCGATCATACCGATGAGATGAAGGATCACATCCTTACCGCTGACCCACTTGGAAGGTTTTCCCACAATATTGATCTTAATAGCGGAAGGCACCTTGAACCATGCTTTTCCTGTAGCCATTCCTGCTGCCATATCAGTGCTTCCCACACCTGTGGAGAAAGCTCCTAAAGCTCCGTAAGTACAGGTATGTGAATCCGCTCCGATAATAGCGTCTCCTGCCACAGTCAGTCCTTTTTCCGGAAGAAGGGCATGCTCGATCCCCATTTCTCCTACGTCAAAGTAATTGGTGATATCATGGCGGCAGGCAAACTCCCGCACACATTTACAGTGTTCTGCGGATTTAATATCTTTGTTCGGAATAAAATGGTCCATTACAAGGGCTACTTTATCTTTATCAAAAACCGTATCTACTGTCATTTTGTCCATCTCATGGATCGCCACCGGAGAGGTAATGTCATTTCCCAATACCAGATCAAGATCTGCCTCGATCAGCTGTCCGGCTTCTACTTTATCCAATCCTGCATGGGCTGCCAGGATTTTCTGTGTCATTGTCATTCCCATAGCTTTCGCCTCCTGTTTTTCTGTTCACTATTGCCATTCTAACATATGTTTTGTTATAATAGAAATACATATTAAACATGACAGGCATAACTTCAATTCATGAATACTACAGTTCATATCCATATCATAAAATGAAAAACAGTCCAAAAGAGAAAGGAGATCCTATGGACCAGAACTTATCCCTTTACAAAGTTTTTTACACAGTGGCAAATACAGGTAATATCTCAAAAGCTGCCGCAGAGCTTTTTATCAGTCAGCCTGCCATCAGCAAATCCATCCGGAAGCTGGAGCAGAGTCTGGATGTCACTTTATTTTCCAGAAACTCCCGGGGCGTACAGCTTACAGAAGAAGGGGAAGTCCTCTACGACTATGTGCAGAGAGCCTTCTATGCCCTTCAGACCGGAGAAGCCCAGCTAAAGAAGATCAATGATCTGGGGATCGGCCATCTTCATATCGGGGTTTCCACTACTCTGTGCAAATATATGCTCCTTCCTTATCTGAAGGATTTTATCGCCCAGCATCCCCATATCCGGATCACTATTGAATGTCAATCCACCTATCACACCCTCCAGCTTCTCCGTGAAAATAAGATCGACCTGGGACTGATCGGAAAGCCGGAACGTTATCATCACATTCATTTTGATTCTCTGGGCGAGATCGAAGATATCTTTGTAGCGACCCAGTCTTATCTGGATAACCTGTCTCTGCGGACCAACAACCGGGAGGACGTATTGAAATCAGCCACCCTTATGCTTCTGGATAAAGAAAACATTACCCGGCAGTATATTGACGATTATCTTTCTCTCTACCATATTGAAACCAACAATCTTCTGGAAGTCTCCACTATGGATCTGCTGATCGAATTCGCTAAGATCGGCCTGGGCGTGGCCTGTGTGATCCGCCAGTTTGTAGAAAAAGAGCTGGAAGAAGGAACCCTTGTAGAGATCCCCCTGGATTCTCCTATCCGCAAAAGGGAGATCGGCTTTGCCTATCTGGAGAATATCCAGCAGACCACTGCGGTTCAGGAATTTATCAATTTTTACCGGCAGAGGACGGGGAAGGAAGAAACCTTGTAATTGAGCGCCGCAAAAATAATGCCTAATGGTATAACCACTAATGTACTGACACGATTATTTTCAAATTAATAACTTATCTGAATTATGATCGTGTCAGTACACTAAGCGACATTTCAATTTTCATAAGTTATTGTTTGCATTTCCAAATCGCCATAGGGTGGTCCTTAATTCTTTCCACGATTTCTTTGTCATTAAATAGAAATTCTGGAACATACTCTTTTGCAATAAAACGGTCCATATATTCCTGCTCTGGTTCCATCAGCTGTAGCAATTCTGCAATGTAATCTTTCGCCTGACGTTTTCTTTCATCCAGCATAAAATTTTCTTTTTTGCTAAGTACAGGAAACAAATCTCTCCGTATCTTATCAAAATTCAAAGAATCAATGGCTGACGTATCAAAGTTACTGTTCACTGTATCCGCAGAAATCGTTGCGTAGAACACAAAACACTTGCGAAACATGTCTCGTTCATCTTCAAACAAATTTTCAGCAATCATATTTCCCCAATCGTATAAATCTCTTGCAGCTGCTCTGCTGATTAACGCATTTCCCTTTGCTGCAAAAATCTCCATTGGAGCCACCATACGAATGGTCATTCCATCATCAAATGCTTCTGAAAGAATTCTTCTATGTACCGGCTCTAATATATGAGCACGTAAAGAATAATTCAATTCTATTTTGATCATGTCTCTATTTCCACCAGCATTCTGGTATTGATAATAGAAAGCATCTAAGCTGTGTGTAAATCGAGAACCTTTAGAGAGCTGATATCCTTCTGCATTCATATAATCTTTTATAAGAGTCGTAATCTTTTCTCTGGCCTTTAACATATCCTCTTTTGTGTCGTTTGGTGTATAATCCATATCAATATCCACAGACAAACGAGGAAGATTGAACACCGTCAGATTGATGGCTGTTCCACCCTTCAAAAGAAGATGTTCCCTTAAATACTCTTCTTCATTCAGATAACACAATATTTCCTTCAAGCGCAAAACCTTTTCAAAAGTATCTCTCACAAATCCATGCTGCTTTGCAGCACGCCCAATCTCTACTTTATTATATATCGGCATCCATCATCACACCATTCTTCATATTCTGCAGATCATTTGGAACAATCAATTTCCATGTGCCGTCATAGCAACCGCTATCCTGATCCCGTGTAAGATAACGCTTGCTTTTGCCAATTTGTTTCTTGCACTTTTCAAAGAACGAATCAGACAATCCCATTTGCTCCTTGTGCTGCCATAATAAATATCCCGTCTTCTGATACAAAAATTGATTTTGATAGAGTTCCAGATACTTAAGCAGTCTTTTCTCCTGCATACGATGTACACTTTCCATATTCTGCACCACTTCTTCAATACCGGAAATCTTATCCATATCCTTGATACTGTCAACAACGGTACGCTCCAAATTAGTTACTGCAACACCTCCACTATATGGAGGCTTCTCAATTCCTTCTGAGCTTTTTGACGCTACGAAGCAATACGTATACCCGTCAAATGTAAAATTACGGAAACTAGTCTCTGATGATACATACACATCATAATAAACCTGATCTGTAATTCCATAATACTCCATAGCTGTGTGATGTGACACGTATGAGGTTGGTGTAATATGGCTGGCTATCTGAAAACGATTGGCAATCGGTGCACCCGTTTCTCCGCTAACACAGGTATACATGTTATTACGTATCTTTGCTACCATGCCGTCTTTCACCAATCGCTTGATCGCGGAACGTGCACTATCCATATTATTGTAAAACACATTTACATATTTCATATTAAATACCGGTTTTTTCAATAATTCAAAATATAGATTCATGTCCCACCTCTGTTTAGTTTTTCATCATTTTAGTTTTTATACAAGCCATTTAGTCATTCTTTTAAACTAATGATACTCCTGCGCCTATCACTTGTCAAGTTTATATTTTTTTCATTTTGGTTTATTATGAAACTATTATAAATCAAAATTAAACTTCCCATTGTCATAAATTTAGTATTCTTATCCGAAATCAGTTTTATACCATAAAAAACGCTCACAGGAGCTTGGGAAAATCCCTCATCTTCCTGTGAGCGTTTCTTTTTGTATGATACTGTAATTAGTTATCGATCAGTTTTTCTTTGCCGTTCCAGCTGTACAGCTTACGCAGCTCTTCTCCTACTTCCTCTAACTGATGAGAAGCTTCTCTCTTTCTCATAGCGCCGAAGTGCATGCATCCGGACTGATTCTCCAGGATCCAATCTTTTGCAAATGTACCATCCTGGATATCGGACAGGATCTGTTTCATAGCTTTCTTTGTCTCGTCTGTAACGATCTTTGGTCCAGTGATGTAATCGCCGTACTCTGCTGTATTGGAGATAGAATATCTCATTCCCTTGAATCCGCTTTCGTAGATCAGGTCTACGATCAGTTTCATCTCATGGATACATTCAAAGTAAGCATTTTCAGGAGCATATCCTGCTTCTACCAGAGTTTCGAATCCGGCTTTCATTAAGGCAGTAACACCGCCGCAAAGTACAGCCTGCTCTCCGAAAAGGTCTGTCTCTGTCTCTACTTTGAAAGTAGTTTCCAGAACACCTGCTCTTGCTCCGCCTAAAGCTGCTGCATAAGCCAGAGCCATATCTTTAGCTTTTCCTGTGTAGTCCTGCTCAACAGCTACCAGACAAGGTGTACCTCTTCCGATCTGGTACTCGCTTCTTACTGTGTGGCCCGGTGCCTTAGGAGCGATCATAGTAACATCTACATTTGCAGGAGGTTTGATCTGTCCGAAGTGGATAGCAAAACCATGAGCAAACATCAGCATATTTCCTTCTTCCAGATTTGGCTCGATGGATTCTTTGTATAACTTCGCCTGTTTCTCATCATTGATCAGGATCATGATGATATCTGCCTGTTTTGCTGCCTCAGCTGCTGTATAAACCTGGAAGCCCTGTTTCTCAGCCTTTTCCCAGGATTTAGATCCTTCATAAAGACCAACGATAACATCACATCCGGATTCCTTTAAGTTTAAAGCATGGGCATGTCCCTGGCTGCCGTAACCGATAATGGCGATCTTCTTGCCCTCTAACAATGCCATGTTGCAATCTTCCTGATAATAAATTTTTACTGCCATTTTTTCTTCCTCCTAGATAGTTTTTTGCTGCTTGACGCAGCAGGTGACATCAGTTCAGAAACTCTGTCCTGACATCATGTATGTTAGGGATAAAATCTCTAATAACCTTATTCATCCTCTTCCGGAACCGGATAAAAAATTCCTTCCGATCCTCTGGAAAGACCGGTAATGCCGGTTCTTGCAGTTTCCAGTATGTCATATCCGTCCAGCAGATCCAGAAAAGCTTCCAGCTTGGATTTATCTCCTGTGACTTCAATGATCATGGAATCTTTGCTCACATCTATGATGTTGCCTCTGAAAATATCTACGATCGTAGTAACCCCGGGTCTCTGGTCAGGCAGAACCCTTACCTTCACCAGCATAAGCTCCCGTCTTACACTCTGTCCATCCTCCAGAACCTTTACGGAAAGAACGTCTTCCAGTTTTTCCACCTGTCTGGTGATCTGTTCCAGGATCAGCGCGTCCCCGTTGCAGACAACTGTCATACGGGTATAGCTGGGATTCTTGGTAACTCCGGCAGATATACTGTCAATACTGTAACCCCGGCGGCTGAATAATCCGGATACCCTGCTGAGCACACCGGCTGTATTCTCTACCAGAATAGATAATACCTGTTTATTCATACAGCACCTTCTCTCACGCCCAGAAACCATTTTCTGATCTCTTCGGCTAACTTTTGTTGACATTCTACCAACTATCCCGGCCTTTGTCAATGAAATCCAGGCGTTATAACTAATTAGTATGCAATCCATAATTTCAGGTAATATCTTTTGAATCTCAGGTTATCCTGCCATTTTTCACCTTTCCAAAAGCTGTAAGCAGCAAATATAAAGAAAAAGACCGTCTCCAAAAAGAGGCGTTCCATGAACCTTTTTTCCCTGTACATGGACGTCCCTCTTTGGACAAACAGTCTTTCTTGTATTATATATAACGTTCTGCTGCTATACAGTTTCCGTTCTGCCTTTTTTCTGTTTTATCAGATACCCCGGTCCCTGGTGGCTTTCATACGGGCCATAGCTCTTGAAAGAGCCTGCTTGGAAATATAATATTCCTGCTGGCTCTGCTTCTGACGGAGCTGCTCCTGGGCTCTTTCCAGAGCCTCCTGGGCACGCTTTACATCAATATCCTCAGGACGCTCCAGTGTATCTACCAGAACGGTTACACGGTTGTTGATCACCTGGGCGAAACCGCCGCCGCAGACAGCTACCAGCTTCTCTCCCTCTGCGGTTTCGATCCGTATCTCACCGGGTACGATAGCAACCATCATATCTGCATGGTGAGCCAGGATCGTGATCCCTCCATCTTTAGCCGGAAGGGTAATGCTGACTCCTCTGCCCTGATAAAAAGTCTTATCACTGGCAACCACATTCATACCAAATGTATTCATATCCATGCACTCCTTACATTGATTCCTGTTTTGCTTTCTCGATTACCTCATCAATAGTTCCTACATTAAAGAAAGCATTTTCCGGATACTCGTCCATCTCACCGTCAAGGATCATCTTAAATCCTCTGATGGTCTCCTTCAGGGGAACGTATTTTCCCGGAATACCGGTAAATACCTCAGCCACATGGAAAGGCTGAGACAGAAATCTCTGGATCTTTCTGGCCCTTGCCACAACCATACGGTCATCCTCAGAAAGTTCTTCCATACCCAGAATAGCAATGATATCCTGGAGCTCGCTGTATTTCTGAAGATATTCCTGTACCTTTCTGGCAACCTCATAGTGTTCTTCTCCAACTACATCTGCCTCCAGAATACGTGATGTAGATTCCAGCGGATCTACAGCCGGATAAATACCCTGCTCCACGATCTTTCTGGAAAGAACCGTTGTCGCGTCCAGATGGGCGAAAGTTGTTGCCGGAGCCGGGTCTGTAAGGTCATCGGCAGGCACATAAACAGCCTGTACAGAAGTTACAGAACCATTCTTTGTAGAAGCGATACGCTCCTGAAGCTCACCCATTTCTGTAGCCAGCGTAGGCTGATAACCAACGGCGGAAGGCATACGTCCCAGAAGAGCGGATACCTCAGATCCGGCCTGGGTGAAACGGAAGATATTATCAATAAACAGAAGCACGTTCTGGTGCTCCTCATCACGGAAATATTCCGCCATGGTAAGTCCTGTCTCCGCTACACGCATACGGGCACCAGGGGGCTCATTCATCTGTCCGAATACCAGAGCTGTTTTCTCCAGAACTCCTGACTCCTTCATTTCTGTCCACAGGTCGTTACCTTCACGGGAACGCTCTCCAACACCGGTGAAAATGGAATATCCGCCGTGCTCTGTAGCGATATTGCTGATCAGCTCCTGGATCAATACGGTCTTTCCTACACCGGCACCGCCGAACAGACCGATCTTACCACCCTTTGCATAAGGAGCCAGCAGGTCGATAACTTTAATACCAGTCTCCAGGATCTCTACTACCGGGCTCTGCTCTTCAAATGAAGGCGGATCTCTGTGGATAACCCAATGCTTGCTGTCGTCTAACTGCTCTCCGCCATCAATGGTCTGTCCCAGAACGTTGAAAAGACGTCCCAGAGTCTCTTTTCCTACCGGAACGGAAATACCCGCGCCGGTGGCCGTGACTTCCATGTCCTTGCAAAGACCGTCACTGGAAGCCAGCATGATACAGCGCACGGTATTATTTCCGATATGCTGGGCCACTTCCATGACCAGTTTTTTGCCATTCAGCTCCACGGTGAGAGCATCCTTGATGTACGGAAGGTCCTGGTTTTCAAATTCTACGTCTACTACAGGTCCCATGACCTGTACGATTTTACCTTTATTCATTATAAAAGGAAACCTCCTTCCTTTCTTCTGTTATTTCTTTTTCTGCGCCTTGGCGCCGCCGATGATCTC
>DXIQ01000088.1 GCA_019112785.1 Candidatus Blautia stercorigallinarum | reverse complement strand
CCAGATATTTCAGATCTTTTGTACTAAAGAATATATGGCCGGTATTCCTGATCTTTTCCAGAGCTTTTACCGCCTCTTCCAGAGAAAGCCCCTGATCCCTGAGTCTCACTGCTTCCTGGACAAAAAGCCCTTGTATGGCTGTGACCAGCTGAGAATCCATTACATAGATTTCAGCCTGAGGATAGTCTTCCATAAGCTCCTCTTTAGCGTTTATAGCAGACTGCATAGAGCCGCTGAATTTTTTTGTCAGACAGATACACAGCACCGGCATTCCTCTTTTTACCAAAGGCAGAAAGGCGTCTATGTAATCCTGAACCGACGGCATAGAGGTCTTGGGGTAACACCCCTGATTATCTGCCATCTCCTGGTAGAAATCAGTAACCGCAATATCCTTTCCCTCTCTCAGATACTTTTCCCCATCAAAGGATACATAAAATGATACAATCGTGATCTGCTCCCGCTCTGTATACTTAGGCGATAAATCGCAGGAGCTGTCACTGACAATCCCAAATTTCATTTTTCATCCGTCCTTGTCTTACTTTTATCGGTTACTATCTATAGTAAATGTCACAATTGTAACACTTTATACCTATAAAAACAATACAGAAAACCTGAACTGTCACAAAAAGGAGAAGAAAGATATAGAAATGAAAACGGCACCCTATACCCCTCAAGGTTAAGGATGCCATTTCTGTTTGTCCTATTGATTGATCTCTACGTCTCCCAGACAGCCCTCCGTTGACTGTTCCGGAGCTGAGGGCTGGTTTATTTCCACATCACCCAAACAACCATCTGTTGACTGTTCTGGTGCTGCAGGTGCCTCTTCCACTGCAGGAGCTTCTTCTGTTGCAGGTGCCTCTTCTACTGCGGGTGCTTCTTCTGCTGCAGGCGCCTCTTCTACCGCAGGCGCTTCTTCTACCGCAGGTGCTTCTTCTACTGCAGGTGTTTCCGGTGCAGCAGAAACATTAGCATTATTTGTATCTGAAGATTGTTCTGTCGTTGTATTATCTGTTGCCGCTTCTTGTGTTTGTGCCGAAGCCCCCTGTTTCAATTCTGCCAGTTTCTTTTCTGCATCTGTTAATTTATTTAAGTTTGTTACTTTTGCTTTCTGTGCGTCAGACAGCGCATCGTATGCTGCTCTGATACTCTGTAAGTTAGATTCTGACTCTAAAGTCACCTCGCCGATAGCATCTATCTGTTTTACCACTGCTTCTGCCTTTTCATTATCTGCTTTTACCATTAATTCCATTTCTTTGGTTGTAACTTCTGTTTTTTCAGAAATGCTGGTATACTTCAAAAAATATACATCATCTTCAAAACACAGAGAAGCCTCTTCCATATCTTCTATGGCAAAGGAAGAGAGCTCAGCAACTGTTTTATCCTCAAAAGTTACCTGTAAAGTATATGTCAGATTAACAAGTGCATCCGCCAGCTCTGACTTCTGTTCTTCATTGTTATTCTCAGCAGTATTATCTTCTTCTTTTACCGTATAATAGAAATCAAATTTTTCATTATTCTCTATTTTTTGTCCTGATTTCATCATATTTGCAGGATACTCTGTCTCATCTGATCGTTTCACAGACAAGCCTGTAATATTTTTCCCTGTTGAGTTTGTCATAAGTACATGGCAGGCATCTGCGCTTTCGTTACCCACAACCTGAAGTGATTCTTCTTTTTCTACTTCTGATCCTTTTACTGCCTGAGACTCCTTCTCAGCTACAGGCTCCTCTTCTTTTTTTTCGCACCCGCTGAAAACAAAGCCAATACATAATAATACAGCAAGTAACTTTGTAAATTGTTTTTTCATCTGATTACTTCCTTCCTATTTTTCTAAAGATATATCTTCTGATACAACAATTGCAGCATTTTCGCCATTTTTACAGATCACATTAATATGTAACTGATCAGATGGGAGTTCTGCATAATTTAAATACATGGAATAGCCATTTCCGTTCCCGCCTTGTGTCAATGTGTAGAACGGCTTATAGGTTTTTATACTCGTCCGGTCCCCATCGCTTACACAGACCAGGATTTCTGTATTGTCTTCCACAAATTCCTGTTCAATACTGCCATTAATTTCCAGGTAGCCGCCGCTTTTCTTGCATTCGATGGTTGAATTCGTCTTCTTTTCAACAGCCGCCACATTATCCGTCTCCGGTGCTTCCATAATAGGAATCTCTGTAGCAAACGCGGCTATTTTTCGTTCTACCCTTTCTATGATCACTGTATCCGGATGATATTCGATAACATTTCCCAGATTATATGGCACTAATCTGGAAAAATATGCATTTCCATATTCCTCTGCCAAAAATGGCAAAATGCTTTCTCCAAAAGAATCCCGATACATTAAAAAGGATCCTTCCTTTTCTGGGTTGACTGTTTCAATCCAGGCATCCATGTTATCCACAACATCATTTACATACTGATACTTCCAGTCTTTATCATAATAAAAATCTTCTTCTTTTTCAGCAGCCAGGGGATACAAGATCTCATCAATATCACCTGTATGATCTGCGCGGACCTCATATGGCACATTTAAATAGGTCTCATGCTCTTTCCCGAGAGTATCCAGCATCTCGTTGTATGCCAGGACTGCGCCTTTATTATTCCAATGGCTGTCTCTCTTGAAATACAAAACCTCTTCTTCATTCTGGAATGCTTTTTTCAGATCAATAAAATGGATATTATTTTGTTCCAGCAGTTTATTTAATCTATCAAGATTACTATCCGTCCCCTTTTGGTAATAATATGGCATATTGTCGCCATACAGAGTATTCTTATTCGGTACCACCGCCAGTAAAAACTGAGAACCGTTTTTCTCCACAAAATCCTGCACTAAGGATAGATTATACACTACATCGTATAATTCTCTGTCAGACAGTAAATCTCTTCCCGTATAATCGTTAACTGTGCCTCCGTAATATAGCCAGTCGTCTTTTCCGACGATCACCTGATCTGTTGTACTGGTGTGGAATATTTTTCCCCATATAGCAGAGTTCGCAGTCAGCATCTGCAAACGAAAAGCCATATGTTCTTCAAAATAAGTTCCCGCTTCTTCAAGATAGTCTGTATTAAACTTCCCATCTTCTATCAGCTGCGGCCACTGGCTTAATTCTTTATTCTCTGTCGTCTTTGTGGTCATCCAAAAACTCATTCCGACAAAGGGGACCATCAACGCTATGATAATTAGTGCAATATATGCTATATAACTTTTCTTCATGTAACACCTCTTTCACATCAGCCATATAAATCTTTCTTTCGTCAGAATCTAAAATAAATAAACGGATTATATGTGCCACTGGCAAGAGACAACATACATAAGAATAATAGTATCACAGTAAAAACATAACTTGCCGGCTGAAGAACGGCGCCTATCGAAGATCCTCTGCTCCAATGCCGCTGTACCTTTTCTACCCAGGGAGTACTTCCGGCAATCGCAATGATGAACATGAAAATAAACATTGGGGTCAGCTGTTCCAGTGTAAATATCATCTTTGCTGATCCAAAATCCCAACCGCAAAACATCTGACCGATGATCTGCAATCCCTGGGTTATGGTATCTGCGCGGAATATCACAAACCCTATACATACTACTAAAAGAGTATAAACATGCCTGAAAACCTGGGGCAATTTCTTTAAAGGCAGAACCAGTTCCAGAAGTAAAAACAGCCCATGAAAAAGTCCCCAAATCACAAAGGTCCAGTTTGCCCCATGCCATAATCCTGTACAAAAAAACACGATGATTTTGTTCAGGCAGGTCCGAAACATTCCCTTGCGGTTTCCGCCAAGGGGAATATACAGGTATTCCTTAAACCATGAGGACAGAGAAATATGCCATCTGCGCCAAAATTCCGTCACGCTGGCAGATATATATGGATAATTAAAGTTTTCCTGAAAATGGAATCCAAACATATGGCCTAACCCTATAGCCATATCACTATATCCGCTGAAATCATAATAGATCTGCAGCATGTATGCACAGGCGCCGATCCATGCGCTGCATATATTCAATTCTGCCGGTGCTGCGCTAAATACAGCATCCGCAGCTAAAGCCATCACATTTGAAATTAAGACTTTTTTTCCCAGGCCTATAATAAATCTATGCAATCCTCTTGCAACTTCCGTATATTCCACTTTTCTTGTATCAATTTGCTTTTGGATGTCATAATACTTTACAATAGGCCCTGCAATTAACTGCGGAAAAAAAGAAATATATAAAACTACATTCAAATATTTTTTCTGTGGCTCCACCTCTCGGCGATATACATCAATTACATAGGACATTGCCTGAAATGTATAAAAGGAAATACCTATAGGTAAAACAATCCCTGACTTTGGAACCGAGGTGTGAAAAATCCAGTTTCCTGTACTGATCACCATATCTGTATATTTAAAGATCCCCAGGAATGCAAGGTTGCATATTACAGCCGCCGCAAGCACGCCTTTTCTGAACCTTTCCTGATCCCTGTCCATCAGTCTTCCAAATATGTAATTCGCCACTGTGCTTGCAAGCATCAGCAAAACATAAACCGGCTCCCCATATGCGTAAAACAGCACACTGGCAAAAACCAGAAAGATGTTTTTTATTTTAATAGACGGTAAAATGCAGTTCACCAGAAAAACAATCGGTAAAAACACGCATAAAAACGTCATTGAGCTAAAAACCATATCTATATGTACCTCAACGTAAATAAGTCAGCAAAGCATTTCCCTTTGGCATCATATAGAAGTTTAAGTATGGACTGATCTCTGCCTGTCCTTCTGGGTCGCAGATATATTTTCCGTCGATTTCTACCCATCCGTGAGGTGTATATCCTCCGCCTCGTTTCGTTACCTGACCTTCTACATATTCCGCATCATATCCCAGGTATTTTGCAAGATAATAAAATGCGCCTGCATAACTGTAGCAATTTCCTTTATGATCTCTAAATGCTTTCATAGAATACCACTGGCATCTTGTATAACCAGCCGGCGGTGTTATATGCCCATTATGACGCTCATAAGACATATTATTTACTACCCAATTAAAGCAGGCTCTTAAATCTCTTCCTACTTCCGAGTAAACTTGTTCTGTATATTCACGAAGCTTAGCCTCTTCCGGATCAGATTCAGACCAGTTTACCTTACCGTTTACTACATAATGAAAGCCGTTGCCGTCTTCTACCAGTCCGGTATAACTGCTGTTAAGTCCTCCGTTCTGGACATACCATTGGCCATCTTCTTTCTCGGCCAATCCTGTATAGCTCCAATCCAGTGCGCCGTTTCGAACGTACCACCAGCCGTACTCATTTTCTACTAAGCCTGTATAGTTCCAATCCAATGCGCCTTGATTAATATACCACCAGCCATTCTCATTCTGGGCCAGACCTGTATAGTTCCAATCCAGTGCGCCGTTTCGAACGTACCACCAACCGTACTCATTCTGGGCTACTCCCGTATAACTCCAATCTAACGCACCATTATTGATATACCACCAGCCATTCTCATTCTGAGCCAATCCTGTATAGCTCCAATCCAGTGCTCCATTTCGAACGTACCACCAGCCGTACTCATTCTGGGCTACTCCTGTATAACTCCAGTCCAGCGCGCCATTCTTGATATACCACCAGCCGTACTCATTCTGAGCGACTCCTGTATAATTCCAATCCAATGCACCATTACTGATATACCACCAGCCGTACTCATTCTGAGCGACTCCTGTATAATTCCAATCCACCGCTCCGTCCCGGATATACCACCAGCCATACTCATTCTCGGCCAGACCGGTATAGGTCCAGTCCAGGGCTCCGTGATTGATATACCACCAGCCGTATTCATTCTGGGCCACTCCTGTATAACCCCAGTCCAGATAACCATCCCGGATATACCACCAGCCATTCTCATTCTGAGCCAATCCTGTATAGCTAGTATTTACCTGGTCGCCGTTTTTCACACACCATATGCCGGCGTCATCCTGGACAACAACATTTTCAGATGCTTCTGTACCTTCCGCTTTTACCTCGTCAGCACAGCACCATATGAGGCCAATTGCTACTGCTGCAGTACTGCAGATCATAAAGTTCTTCATTACATTTTTTCTCATCTTTCCCTTCCTCTCCTTATCTTAGGCAGTATTAAAACTCCCTTTTTTTGTGATAAATATAATAAAACCATTGTTCTTAAGGAAAATCTTCAATAAAAAAAGCATTGACCGCCCTTTCTGATATAATGTCCGTGATCAAACTTCAATTAAATCAAAGGTGGTAATGCTCGTGGGCATTATACAATATTTACTCTCTGTTATTCAATACCTTTACTCGCAGATCTGTTGTCTGATGAACTTCATCTGCAGATATATTCCTCTCAAGCAATGGTCTTTTTTTACATTTATAAGGATTTTAAACCTATCACAAAACTGCCGCAGACCGGAATCGAACCGGTACGGGAGTATAAGTCCCGCAGGATTTTAAGTCCTGTGCGTCTGCCAGTTCCGCCACTGCGGCATTTTGTACTTTCAGTTTACTGCAAAGGGCATACATGCTGAACACTGTCCCTTTTAACTTACTGGTACAGTGGGCGATGGTGGATTCGAACCACCGAAGGCTTTGCCAGCAGATTTACAGTCTGTCCCCTTTGGCCACTCGGGAAATCGCCCATATTTTTTAGTTCTCACAGTTAAAAATTATAGCATACCCATAGGAAATTGCAAGTATTTTTACCTTGTATTTCCATAGAAAAATTGTTTTTACAATGGTCATTGGAAACTGTCCCATTAAGTTTTTCCGGTTTCGATCAATGGGACAGTCCCCTTATTTAATTCTGTGATTTTCTATTTTTCCTGGTCCAGCACACACTTTACAATGATGGCTCCATGGGAAGGCACTTCCAGATGGATCACTCCTGCCTTGCACTCGTGGATCTTCTTTACCAGACTGTAGCCGAAATCTCCCGTTACCATAAGCTGTTTGAATTTACAGGTTCTGGATCTTGGGATTCCCAGCTCCCATACGGAAAGCTCTACCATTTTCGTTTCATCACTGTTATTAATGGTGACCACAGTCTTCTCTTTGTCTGTAAATCTGCCATAGCTGATCTGCTGGTAATCGTTAGCCAGGAACTTTACAGAGCCTCTCAGCAGCTCATAATTTTCTTTATGGATCCTGATAATATCCTTATGGAAATTGATCAGCTCCTGATCCTCTCTCCCCCAGGGGTAAGTCCTTCTGTTATCCGGATCTGTGAAGCCGCAGAGTCCTGCTTCGTCTCCATAGTAGATAGTCGGTGCTCCCGGCCAGGTCATCTGGATCACTACTGCTTCCCGGAATACAGCTTTATTAATGCCCTGTTCAGCCGCTTCGCTACCCAGATTTTCTACCCTGCCTACCTTATGATTGGTCCTGGTAAGGAAACGGGAATGGTCGTGGTTAGACAGCTCATTCATAGCAGTCATCAGAGACGGAGCGTAAAAGCTGGACATATGATACTTCATAGAACCGATAAAACAGTCGCTGTTTCCCAGCATACCCTCGTTAAATTCATCGCTGTGTTTTTCCATTCCCGTAAGGAACCAGGTCACAGGCTCCATAAAAGCATCATAATTCATCACCGTATCCCACTGGTCTCCTTCCAGCCAGGATTTTGCCTCCCCGTAGTGCTCTGCAAGGATCAGCGCATCGGGATTGGCTTCTTTCACATTTTTCCGGAACTCTCTCCAGAACTGATGATTGTATTCGTTGCTGTGTCCCAGATCCGCCGCCACGTCAAGGCGCCAGCCATCCACATTATAAGGGGGTGACACCCATTTTCTGGCAATACTCATAATATAGTCATAGAGCCTTGGGGATTCCTCATAATTCAGTTTCGGCAGGGTATCATGGCCCCACCAGCCATCATAGAACTGATTATATGGCCAGCTGTACTCATTGTGAAAGCGGAAAAAGGTCCGGTAAGGGCTGTCCTGAGATATATAGGCGCCCTTCTCATACCCGGTCTGATTCTCATAGATTTGTTCCCGGTCCAGCCATTTATTAAAAGAACCGCAGTGATTGAATACACCGTCCAGGATCACTTTCATTCCTCTTTTATGGATTTCTTCTACAAGAGTGACAAAGAAAGCATTGCTGGCTTCCAGATTCACCTTATCTGTAACTCTCTCAATATATTTTGTAGCATGGGCGTTATCTTTATCCCCTTCCGCCAGGACCTCTCCTCCATCTTTTACAATCTTTCCATAATGAGGATCGATATAATCATAGTCCTGACTGTCGTACTTATGATTGGAAGGAGATACAAACAGAGGGTTAAAATAGATCACGTCTACTCCCAGATCCTTCAGATAATCCAGTTTATCCAGAACTCCCTGAAGATCCCCTCCATAGAAATCCCTGACGTCCATGGCCTGTGGGGGACGGTTCCAGTCATCTACTTTTTTCACATGCTCATCAATATAGGTATATTCCCCTGTGACCACGTCATTGGAAGGATCTCCGTTACAGAATCTGTCCACAAAGATCTGATACATAACCGCGCCTTTGGCCCAGTCCGGTGTTTTAAATCCCGGAACAATCCCGAAGCAGTAATGCTCATCGATTTCCCTGGTAACGCCTATCTGATTATAATAGCAGTGGATCTTTCCGGAAATAATCTCAAAATAATAGCGGATGGTCTCACTTCCCAGTTTTACATCTGTTCCGTAATAGTCAAAACCATCTTTGGACTCCATCCACTTCATAGGCTGTCTCACATCATCATATACTAAAAAAACAAAGTCCACATTATTTTTCTTCGTGCGGATACGGATATTTACAGTATCTCCCGCTTCCGGTTCCGCCGGGGTTCTGTAATTTTCCGTCTCATCACTGAAGACTGCACGTTTATTAAAAGTGGGCCTCATATTAGTCACATATTCCTGAATTTTCCTTGCGTCATTAAGATTTTCGTAATTCATACTGCATCCTCTCCATATTTTAGCAAAACCTAATCCTGTTCCTGCTTTGCTGAATTACTTCATATTATTATTCTATCCTACCAGGTCCATATATACAACCACTATTTCCACAGATTTTTTGTACATTTTTTGTTATTTTTACTTAACCATTCAGCCATCAGCCAAGATCTCGCTTCGGCTCTGAGCTATATTACCGAATAGTTATATTTTTACATAGTAAAACAGCCAGTCTGCTGACTGGCTGTTTTGGAGAAGGTATTTCTTCTTATGGGGTGTAGCAAAAACTATATAATGTATTGGGGGGTTTTTACAGTAATTATAATAGCATGCCACAAGAAAAAAGTGTGCACAATCTTGAGTTTTTTTCGTAATTTTTTTTGACCAATTTTAACATAACTGGTCCGTCCACTTTTTAGACACCTATGATATTCTGCATAAAAACCCTCTAAAACAGAGCTTCGAACTCTTCCCTTCCGATTTTTTCCTTCTCGATCAGCAAAGCCGCGCATTTGTGAAGCACTTCCTCATTCTGAGAAAGGATCTCTTTTGCCTTTACATAGGATTCATCAATGATCCTCTTGACTTCACTGTCAATAAGAGCTGCTGTCTGGTCTGCATAATTCTTTGTATGACCGAAATCTCTTCCGATGAACACTTCATCTTCATCGCTGCCATACTGGATCATGCCTACCTTTTCGGACATTCCATACTGGGTCACCATAGCCCTGGCCATCTGGGTAGCCTGCTTGATATCCTGGGAAGCACCGGTGGTAATGTCGTGGAAGATCAGTTCCTCTGCCACACGGCCGCCTAAATCTACTACAATATTCTCCAGCATTTTCTTTTTGCTGTTGAACATCTCATCCTGCTCCGGCAGAGGCATGGTATAACCTGCCGCGCCCATTCCTGTAGGAATGATAGAGATCGTATGAACAGGTCCCATCTCCGGAAGGAGATGAAAGAGAATGGCGTGACCTGCCTCATGGTAAGCCGTGATCTTCTTTTCTTTTTCAGAGATCACCCGGCTTTTCTTCTCTGCGCCGATCCCGGTCTTAATAAAGGCCTGGCGGATATCACTCTGATTAATAAAGAATCTGCCATCCTTTGCAGTGATGATCGCTGCCTCATTCATAAGATTCTCCAGATCAGCTCCCGTATAGCCTGCGGTAGTTCTGGCAATTTCTTTTAAATCCACGTCCTCGCCAAGAGGCTTCTTCGCCGCATGGACTCTCAGGATCTCTTCTCTGCCCTTGATATCAGGCCTTCCTACTCCTACCTTCCGGTCAAAGCGTCCGGGACGCAGGATGGCAGGATCCAGGATATCCACCCGGTTGGTAGCCGCCATTACGATAATTCCTTCGTTTACTCCAAAGCCATCCATCTCCACCAGCAGCTGGTTCAGTGTCTGCTCTCTCTCGTCATGACCGCCGCCCATACCGGTGCCTCTCCGTCTTGCCACTGCATCGATCTCGTCAATAAACACAATACAGGGGGCGTTTTTCTTAGCCTCTTCAAACAGATCCCGGACACGGGAAGCGCCAACACCTACGAACATCTCTACAAAATCAGAACCAGAGATAGAAAAGAAGGGAACTCCTGCCTCACCTGCGATAGCCTTTGCCAGAAGGGTCTTACCTGTTCCCGGAGGGCCTACAAGAAGCACACCCTTGGGTATCCTGGCCCCTACCTTCACATATTTCTGAGGTTCTTTTAAGAAATCTACGATTTCTTCCAGCTCTTCTTTTTCTTCCTGGAGACCTGCCACATCTTTAAAGGTCACTTTTTTGTCTGCATCTGTAGACATTTTCGCTCTGCTCTTGCCGAAATTCATCATCTTGGCATTGCTGCCTCCGGACATCTGCCGGTTCATCATATTCATGATAACCAGCACCAGCACTACAGTAAGGATCAGGGGAAGGACTGAAGTCATAAACACATTGTCTCCCGGCACATCCGCCACCTGTATGGAAACATCACTTTCCGCCTCCAGCGTATCCTGAAGTTCTTTTACATCCAGAGAATAAAAGTTATGCTCTTCTCCGTTTTTCATACGAACCGTTACCTGGCCGGTAGGTATCTCTCTGTTTGGATGGATATATACCTGAGATACCTCTCCTTTCTCTATATCCTGCTGAAATGCCTGCTCTGTATAGCTATAGTCCCGAGTCATCTGCCTGGAGACAAACCAGAACCCGAAGACGATGAGCAATAAAAGCACCAGGGCCGACACCCAGTTTCTTGCCTGCTTATTCACGTCTTTGTTTCTCCTCTCTTTCCATATTTCGTCTGCTTCCGCAGCAGTTCATAACGGAAAACAGCCCTGCTTTTGACTGCCTCATGCCATGTATGTCTGAACCGCCGCTTAAAATTCCACCACGCCGATATAAGGCAGATTTCTGTATTTCTGCGCATAGTCCAGCCCGTACCCCACTACAAATTCATCGGGGATGTTGAAGCACACATAGTCTACCTTCACATCCTTCACCCTTCTCTCAGGTTTATCCAGAAGGGTACACAGACGGATACTGGCAGGATGTCTCTGCTTCAGGATCTCAATGAGATAGCTCAGAGTCCTTCCGGAATCTATGATATCCTCAACAATAAGCACATCTTTTCCTTCTATGGGCTCATCTAAGTCTTTCACGATACGTACCACACCGCTGGAACTGGTGTCATTTCCATAGCTGGATACAGACATAAAATCAAGACTTACCGGAACCGTCACTCTCTTTGCCAGTTCACAGGTAAAAAACACGCCGCCTTTCAGCACGCATATCATATGAACCGATTTTCCCTGATAATCTTTGCTGATCTGTTCTCCAATCTCACAGATACGCCGGTTTACTTCCTCTTCACTCAACAGTTGACGGATTCTTTCACTCATCTTCCTTTACTCCTTTTACATGTACTTCTAACACTGTTTTTGTCTGACTGGTAATCTTATAATGCCCGCTGATACGCAGACCCACCGCCCAAAGGATATGGGAACCCTCAGCCAGAAGAGTGATCCTGTCTCTCTCCTGACGTGGAATCTTACAGTCAATAAAATAATCTTTCAGTTTCTTCCGTCCTCCCTGGGCATTTATAGTAATATAATCCCCCGGTAAGCGGAACCTTACTTCAAGACTGTCTTTTATTTTATCATAATCAAACCATTTCGTATATGTTTTTTCTGGAATTTGCTGTTTTTCATAAGGAAAAATCCGGAATTCCAGAGAAGCCTTTTCCCTTTGTTCTTCTTTTTTTCTGCCAATGACCAGGTTTCCATACTCCTGCCTGGCCTGCAATCCGTAGGGAAGAGATACCCTGGATCCGGTATCCGCCGAGAGAAGATTTTTCACCGCTTCTATATGGGTCCTGGCAATATCCTTCTGGCTTCCCGCCGCCCGGATCAGTACCTTTCTGAGAACATATTCCTGCATAAGATCTTTCTCACCAGAAAGTTTTCCCGAAACCTCAAACTGTTCTTCCCGCTTTTTCACATAGCTTCCATAGAGTTTATCCGCCTGCTCTTCCAGATATTCCTCTATTTTTCCCAAATAGCCGGCGGTGACTCCTATATGGCTTACCGCCTGGGGATTGATCTTCTCCATCTGGGGTATCAGGATCTGCCGTATCCTGTTCCTGGTATAGGACAGATCCTGGTTTGTACTGTCCTCTACCCAGGAGATACCTTTCTCCTTCAGATATTCCCTTATTTTCTCTCTTGATACGCATAAAAGGGGGCGGATATAAACCTGCTTTTTCTCCCGCTGTACCGGTCGGATCCCTGCCAGTCCTCCGGCTCCCGTCCCCCGTATAAGATTATGGAGCACCGTTTCCGCCTGATCATTTTCATGATGGGCCAGGGCAATGCGGAATTTTTCCGGATCCGTTTTCCAGGCTCTGCCCTCTTCTGAAAAAGCTCTGCGCCTGGCGATCCTGCCTGCTTCTTCCAGAGATAATTTCTGCTCAGCCGCCATCTCAGGCACCGGACAATACCGGACAGCAAGGGGAACTTCCAGTCTCTCGCAGAGCTCCCTGGTAAACTCCTGATCCCTGACCGCTTCTTTTCCCCGGATCCCATGGTTTATATGCATTCCCCGCAGGCTAAAATCCTTTCTTTTCTGATATTCTTTTAACAAAAACAACAGGCATACCGAGTCTGCCCCGCCGGAAATCCCAAGGAGCACCTGGCTGCCCGTTTCTATCATTTTGTATTCTTCTATATAGGAAAATACCTTCTCTTCTATCTTCATCTTCTTGTATCTATTTCCTCCATAAACCTGCTGCCAGCACCGTCATATCGTCTGTGGCCCTGTATTCACAGTATGTAAGAACTCTTTCTAGGATACCCTTTCCCAGTTCCTGGGCTGCAGTAGTATTCACTTCCATTATAATTTCCTTCATAGTCTCTTCCGGTTCCTCCCCAGGCAGGGCATCCAGAACTCCATCTGTAACCATGATCAGAAAATCTCCTTCATAAAGCTTTTTGGTGGACGACTCAAAATCTGCCTGCTGCACCAGCCCCAGAGCCAGGCTTGTAGAGGAAATGGCCTCCACCCAGTGGCTTCTTTTGATAAAGGTGGTAGCCGCCCCGGCTTTTAAAAAATGGCACATACCGGAATACAGATCCACAATAGAAATATCCACAGTAGAAAAACGGCCGTCCCGGTTTTTCAGATTTAACACGGAATTCACCATTTTCGCCGCAGTCTCCCCGGAAAAACCTGCTTCCACAAGCTGTTCCAGAGTATCCACCACCGTCTCGCTTTCCCTGGAGGCTTCCAGACCGGATCCCATGCCGTCTGAAAGGCAGATAAAAAACTGTCCGTTTTCTTCTGCAGCACAGGTATAGTTATCTCCTGATACATTTTCTTTTTCCTTGGTGATCTTAGCCGCTCCGTAAAGGATCTTAAAATTTACTTCCTCCATAAAACCCAGGATCCCATAATCTTTGGTGATCAGAGTTTTCCCTTCAGATTTCACTGTCATTGGACAGCCGCAGAGCTGAGAAAGAGCCTCTGCCGCTTCGCTTCCGGGGATACAGGTACCGCCTCTGGTGCACAGTTCCGCATAATACCTCTGCTTCCCGTCCGGCTGATCCAGCGTCCACAGATTCCGCAGCCGGATATGTCGCTTTTTCAGTTTTCTGGCAAAATCTTCCCTTAACTGCATGTCCGCTTCTGTCAGGTCAAAAAGATCCCTGGATAAAAATTTCATAAGCTGGGCCATCTCCCCCAGCTGCTGTGCCACTGCCATTCTGTTTTCCAATAGTTTATTATTCCATATAAGATTCTGCCGTTCTCTGTCCATGATCCGCTGAAGCTCCTGGACCAGCTTTCCCTGGTTCACACACACACCAGTCAGATCGGCCCTGGCTTTTCTCAGCTTTTCCTCATCCTTTTCTTCCAGGATCCGCAAAATCCCGTATAGCCTCTGATAAGTCTGGGGATAATGCTGGGTCCAGCATACCTGGCTCAGGCTGCATTTTCTGCATACATCCTCTTTGGCCTCCTCTATCAGATCTTTCAGTTCTGAACTGGAAAGATAGTCCTTTCTGCAGGGCATGCCGTAGAAGCTGTTTGCCAGCTTTTGGAAGGATTCCGCATAGCGCTGCATTTTTTCTTTCTGTGGATGCCGGTCATAGTCCAAGGCCGCCGCACTTTTTTTCATCTCTGAAAAAATAGTTTTTGCCATGTCACGTAATAACAGCAGTACGCTGATCACGAGCATGGCAATGATCCATTCCTGCATCTTCTTCCCTCCCTGAATAAGCAACCGCTATCAGAAGAGTATTATAGATGCTTTTCTCTCTGAACTTTGTCAAAAACCGTCTTCCGCGGGAAAAAACTTTCAGACAAAAATCCCCTTTTATCCCTCTGCTTCCTCAGAGCTGCTGTCTGCCTGCCGGGAAGTTTTCCCGTCCTTAGAATCTGCGCTATTCTGAGAGGTTTCGCTGTCCTGAGAATTTTCATCATTTTGACTGTCCTGTGTATCCCGGGAACTCTGTGTACTTCCGGAATCATCTGTATCCTGGGCGTTTTCCTCTGAATCGCCTTCTTTAAAGACGATCTCATTTTCCTTTACCAGTCCCAGCTTCTCCCTGGCTGTCTCCTCCACGTATTCATCTGTCTTCATATATTCTTTCAGATCATCAATCTCTGTGGTACGCTCTTCTTCTTCCTCGATCTGCTGATCCAGTTTCTTGATCTGGGAATCGTAGGAGGAAAGCTGATCCTGCAGAGCAACGCTTTTTCCCATCATTCCCACAAAAAGGATACCTACCACAAAAGTAATGCTAACCATTGCGATCCTGGTCTGAGATTTTCTTTTCTTTGCTTTTTTCATTCCAACGCTTCCTGATTCTTTGTATGGGCTTTCGTTCATATAGGGCAATTTTAACTCTGACCAGCCAAAATTTCAACCTTTTTCTGCATATTCTAATAGGTCTTCCTATAATTCCCAGGAACCTTCCTATTTTCCTCAAAATAGCAGAAATATATTTCACCAAAATCATACTGGGACCGGCATGATACAGCAATGCTCCCAAACCGGCAAATAAAAGAACATAGATCCGTATCATACCATCATTTTCCCTATAAATCAGGTTAAACAAATATATCCCTGAAGCACACCAGTACAGAATATCCTCTATCCCAACCCAAAATGAGCTGTGATCTGCAATGTTTCTGAAAATGCGGAGAATATCATAACAGACTGCCAGAAAGACACCTGCCAGGAAGGCATCTGCAGCAAGCAGCAGTTCTCCCTGCATATAGCCGCTCATGTAAGTCATTGAAACAGCCTTTTCAGCATTCCTTCTCCCCCCTTGGCTTTGGTAATCCCCTGGCTGTATATAAGACTGTCTACTTTTCCCTCTATATCGACCTCCTGTCTCTCCAGATCCAGACGGGTCACATGAAGCCCCTCTCCCTTTATGGAAAGAGTTCCCGCCTCTGTCACCAGACTGATTTCCTTTTCATCGAAGGAATTTACGTCCCGCACCCCTTGGATATACCCTTTCTGTCGGTCAGTAAGCTGCAGACAGTGGGCCTTTTTGTTCTGTTTTTCTTCCAAAAGAAAATCAATCCCCCATATTCTTCCTTATGAAAGATTATATGGGGGATTGAACCTGAATATGATTCTTGGCGGGCCTCAAATTCATGTATCTTCATGCAGACATGAAATCCATGACCTCTCGGCGTGCTTCTATCCGTTCATGTGACACCACGGATTTCTCCGCCCTTCAGGCTCCCGAAATCCTGAAAACATTCAAAATCCGCCCTGTCGGGCTCCTTTTTCATGTTTTAACGGGCCTCAAATTCATGGACTTTCATGCAAGCATGAAATCCATGACCTTTCGGCCCTGGTGTCACAGGTATTTGAACAGCTCGCTGGCTGCTTCTTTTTTGACTGTTTCCTGTACGTCAAGTACTTCTACACGAACAGTTCTGCTCCCGAACTGGATCTCCAGGATATCTCCTGCCTTTACCTGGGCGGATGCCTTGGCTGGTTTGCCATTGATCAGCACGCGGCCTGCGTCGCAGGCTTCGTTTGCCACGGTCCTTCTTTTGATCAGACGGGATACTTTTAAATATTTATCAAGTCTCATTTTCTATTATGCGTTCACTAAATCCTTTAAAGCTTTTCCAGCTTTGAACTTCGGAGTTTTGGAAGCTGCGATTGTCATTGTCTCTCCTGTCTGAGGATTTCTTCCTTCTCTTGCAGCTCTCTCAGAAACTTCGAAAGTACCGAATCCAACTAACTGAACTTTTTCACCTTTCTTCATTTCTTCAGATACAACATCAACGAAGGCCTTTAAAGCTGCTTCTGCATCTTTCTTGGATAACTGTGTTTTCTCTGCCATAGCAGCAACTAATTCTGTTCTGTTCATGAGTATTTCCTCCTAAATATAAATCAAGCTAAAGTCTACCGCCACTGCGGTCTACAGTTATTTATACCGTGTTTCCTATGGTTTGTCAAGCATATCCGGAAATTTCTCAGGCCGCAAAAACGCTTTCCACAAAGTTTCTCCATTTTTCTTTCTGTTCCCTTAATCTCTCCAGTTTTTCCAGGTTTTTTTCCGGGATCCAGGCCTTGTTATGAGTGTAATAATGATTTGCCAGCTTCCAGTATTTTTCAGGATAAGAAAACCGGATCCGGAGGTTTTCCATCTCCTCCCGGTCCAGCGGCCGGATCTGCTGATAAGTCTGGAGGATCTTCCTGCCCAGGGCCGGATCCCACTGGTGCTTCTCCAGGACCTTTCTCATAAACCGGTAAAGATCCCCCGTCTGGATATCAAAATTCCATTTATCAAAATTTGTCACAGCCCTGACTTTTCCCTCAGAAAAAAGGATATTGTGCTGGTTAAATTCTCCATGGCAGACAGCGCCTCTTTCCAGTTCCCGCTGCCGCAGTCTTTCGTATCCGGAAGCCTCCAGCCTGTACAGGGCTTCCTCTCCATGTCCCAGAAAACTGGAGAGGGTATCCAGAAGTTCCTGTTCAAAAGTATTTTTCCGCCGTTTTCCCAGTATGAATTTCCGGATTTTCCTCAGTTCCCGGTTATGACGCTGGAATTCACTGCACAGAGATTCCCTCACATAATAACTCTGTACCGGCATGCACATCACTTTATGTAAACTTGCCAGGGCAGAAACCCCTTTGCAGATTTCTTCCTCACTGCGGGTATCGCATTCTTTTCCTTCATACCATTTTTTTACAATGTAAGGCACATTTTCACTGTCTCCCGATATATAGGAACCTTCCTTATTGTTCAGGATCCGGTCCGTCCCTATGGGAGAGGCTCCGGAGATTGTTTCCAAAAGCTTCGCCTGGTACTCCAGCTTCCTGGGTGTTCCCCAGTATTCACGGATCAGCACAAGACCCTCCTGAGTCTCGCAGATCAGCGCTCCCCTGCCCCGGTATACGGCCCCGGCTTCCAGTCCGTACTGTTCCAACACGCTCAGACCACGGTCATACACATTATTCTCCCCCTTTTTTTCATATCCCTTTCATTGTATGCAGGGAATTACGGGGTTAGAAGGAATTCAAAGAAGAGACAGCAGATATTCTTTTGTATTTTTCTCCGGGTCTTCCAAGACAATGTCCAGAAATCTGTCCAGGGTTTCTCCTATCTCCTTGCCCGGTTTCATGCCGGCCTGGATCAGATCCCTTCCTGAAACTGCCAGATCTTTTATGGAAACACACTCTTTCTTCCGGAGGATTTCTTCATAAATTTTCCCAAGCTGGTCCAGCCACTCCAGTTTTTCTTTCCGTCGATAGTCGCTTTGGGCCATAATGTCTCCTCTTCTTACTTCCAGCAGGAGGGGAAACAGCTCCGTACCAGTTTTAGACAGAGCCCTGCGCACAGACCGGGGATCCGCCTGCCAGGGACATTCATGCCAATATACCAGCTTTCCCACCTTATTGATAGTATCGTTATCAAAACGCAGCCTTTTCAGTACAGTCCTGGCAATTTTCTCACTCTGGGCAGGATGTCCGTGGAAATGATCAATGCCCTTTTCATCCCTTGTCCTTGTCTCGGCCTTTCCCAGATCATGAAAAAGAAGGGTCAGGCGCAGGATCCTGTCAGCTTTCACCGCTTCCATAGCTTTCAGTGTATGTTCCCCCACATTATAGCAATGGTGGGGATTTTCCTGAGGGGTCTCCATAGCTTTATCGAACTCCCACAGAAAGATCTTTGTCAGGCCCAGTTCCCAGGCGGTTTTCAGATATTGGGGATTAGGAGAAACCAGGAGTTTTACCAGTTCTGTCTGGATCCTCTCCGCACTGATCTTTTTCAGAGTCTCTCCCAGTTCCCTGGCAGCCTCCCTTGTCTTTTCCTCTATAGAAAATCCAAGCTGGGCAGAAAAACGCACTGCCCGGAGGATGCGCAGGGCATCTTCTGTAAATCGCTCCCTGGGATCTCCCACACAGCGTACCACCTTGTTCTTCAGGTCTTCCACTCCTCCGAAAATATCTACCAGGCCGGTCCGGTGATTGTAGGCCATGGCATTAATGGTAAAATCCCTGCGCCTTAAGTCTTCTTTCAGACTGGGAGTGAAGATCACCTCTTTGGGATGACGGCTGTCTTCATACTCTCCATCGATCCGGTAGGTGGTTACCTCAAATCCTTCTTTTTCTATAAGCACTGTTACAGTTCCATGCTGGATCCCCGTGTCCACAGTTCTCCGGAAGATCTTTTTTACCTCTTCCGGAGTAGCGGATGTGGTAATATCCCAGTCCGCCGGTGAACGGTGAAGGAGGCTGTCCCGGACACAGCCTCCCACTACATAAGCATCATATCCATGTTCCTGTAAAGCATCTATGATCTTTTCTGCCTTTTTTGGAACTTCAATCCTCATAATTAATAAGCACGCCCCCAGTAAACCATTTTCTTGGCCGGTTTTCCGCATACCACGCACTTGTCAGACAGGTTTTCCTGCTCAAAAGGTATACATCTTGCCGTAGCCTGAACATCCTCTTTTACCTTATCTTCGCATTCTCTGCAGCCGCACCACATGGCTTTTACAAAACCCGGTTTCTCATTAATAGTCTTTTTAAAAGAATCATAATCTGTTGCCACGTAGGTGTGGGCGTCTCTGTGCGCCCTGGCTCTTTCCAGCATTTCTTTCTGCATAGTATCCAGGATCTCCTGCACTTTGACTGCCAGTTCATCCAGAGAAACGGTTATTTTCTCTCTGGTATCTCTGCGGACAACCACTGCCTGATTTGCCTCGATGTCCTTTGGCCCACATTCAATACGGACGGGGATTCCTCTCATTTCCTGTTCTGCGAACTTGAATCCCGGACTCTTGTCTGTTGCATCTGTTTTCACCCGGATACCTGCCTCTTTTAACTGAGCCTCTAATTTTTCCGCTGTCTCCAGAACACCTTCTTTTCTCTGCTGGATAGGAATGATCACCGCCTGCACCGGTGCGATCCTTGGGGGCAGCACCAGTCCGCTGTTGTCCCCGTGGACCATGATCAGGGCCCCGATCATACGGGTAGTCATACCCCAGGAAGTCTGATGTACATACTGTAATTTATTCTCTTTATCTGTATACTGGATACCAAAAGCTTTTGCAAAACCATCTCCGAAATTATGGCTGGTTCCTGACTGCAGAGCCTTGCCGTCATGCATCAGGGACTCAATGGTATAAGTAGCCTCTGCTCCCGCAAATTTTTCCTTTTCTGTTTTCTTTCCTTTGATCACCGGGATAGCCAGTACTTCCTCACAGAAATCCGCATAAAGGTTCAGCATCTGGATAGTCCGCTCTTCTGCCTCCTCTGCTGTAGCGTGAGCGGTATGGCCTTCCTGCCATAAAAATTCTCTGGAACGAAGGAAAGGTCTGGTTGTTTTCTCCCACCGCACTACAGAACACCACTGATTGTATACCTTTGGAAGGTCTCTGTGAGAATGGATCTCCTTGGAATACAGGTCGCAGAACAGGGTTTCCGAAGTAGGACGTACACAAAGTCTTTCCTGAAGAGGCTCCAGTCCTCCGTAGGTTACCCAGGCTACTTCCGGGGCAAAGCCCTCTACATGATCCTTTTCCTTCTGAAGAAGACTTTCCGGAATAAACATGGGAAGATAAACATTCTCCACACCGGTTTCCTTAAACCTTCTGTCCAGCTCATGCTGAATATTTTCCCAGATCGCATATCCTGCCGGTTTGATCACCATACAGCCTTTTACACTGGTGTAGTCGATAAGCTCCGCTTTTTTCACCACATCCGTATACCACTGGGCAAAATCCTCCTCCATAGAGGTGATCTCTTTCACAAACTTCTTATCCTTTGCCATTTTTCTACTCCTTTTCTTTTTCATTTTCAGGAAACATCCGCTGCCGCAAGGGTCTAATGGAACAAACCTTCTATGCAGTAAAAAAGACACCGGATCCCTGTACAGGGACCGATGTCTCAATTCGGCGGTACCACCCTAATTGACGGCAGCTTCTGCCGTCCACTCTCAGCTTTCCTAACGCCAAAGCCCGCGTCCTGCTCCTCGCAGGCAGCTCCAAGGCGGGTTCCCCTCTTTCAGGAAGGATCTCTCA
This sequence comes from Candidatus Blautia stercorigallinarum, assembly GCA_019112785.1. Classification (GTDB taxonomy): domain Bacteria; phylum Bacillota; class Clostridia; order Lachnospirales; family Lachnospiraceae; genus Blautia; species Blautia stercorigallinarum. The sequence continues at coordinate 12,348 of DXIQ01000088.1, read as the reverse complement.
CCGCTGATCCTCTCTCTGTGCCTTTCCGTCAGGGTACTATTCCTCTTCATCGCCGTTTTCTTTCTTATCTGGCAACATTTTATTGGAATTTTTCTTATTTGTCAAGGCTGGACTGTCTTATAATTCCAGCTCTACCTTTCTTCCTGTAGGACTGTACTGATAGTACCGGACCCCTGCCGCATCCAGCATCCTTTTGGATGCCTTTACAGCAGGAGTATCTCCGTATTTGTCACATCCATATACGATGGTCTTGATCCCAGCCTGGATAATCGCCTTCGCGCATTCGTTACAGGGAAACAGCGAAACATACAGCTTTGCTCCCTCCAGAGAACCGCCTCTGTAATTCAGGATCGCATTCAGTTCACTGTGGGTAACATAGAAATATTTGGTATCAAACTCCTCCCCTTCTCTGGCCCAGGGAAATTCATCATCTGAACAGCCCATGGGAAATCCGTTATATCCCATAGAAAGGATTTTATTATCCTGGCTGACAATACAGGATCCTACCTGGGAATTAGGGTCCTTTGACCGCATTCCGGACAATTCCGCAACTCCCATAAAATACTCATCCCAGGATATATATCCCTGTCTCTTTCCTGACATCTATCTCACTCCTCTTCTAACAGCAGACAATTTTTAACAGAACACAGCTGCTGTTTACTTCGTACCAAAGATCCGGTCTCCCGCATCTCCCAGACCTGGAACAATATATCCATGGTCATTTAAATGATCATCTAATGCTCCGATATAAATATCTACATCCGGATGGGCTTCTGTAAGGGCTTTTACACCTTCCGGAGCAGCAATGATACACATAAAACGGATATTTTTCACACCTTTTTCCTTCAGCATGGAAATTGCCGCCACTGCAGATCCGCCGGTAGCCAGCATGGGGTCTGTGACAAAAACTTCCCTCTCCCCGCAGTCTGCAGGCAGTTTACAGTAATATTCCACCGGTTTTAAAGTTTCAGGATCACGGTATAAACCGATATGCCCCACCTTTGCGGCAGGCACCATAGTCAGCATTCCTTCCACCATACCGAGACCGGCACGGAGGATAGGCACTACTGCCATTTTCTTTCCCGCCAGTTCCTTTGCCGTCATTCTGGTAATCGGCGTCTCGATCTCCACATCTCTCAGTTTCAGATCTCTGGTTGCCTCATATGCCATAAACATGGCAACTTCGCTGACCAGCTCCCGGAATTCTTTGGAACTGGTTTCCTTTCTCCGGATGATACCGATCTTATGCTGGATCAGGGGATGATCCATTACTAACACTTTTCCCATATCATTTCTCCTCTGTGTCTGATGTATAAAAACATTTTTTATTCTTCGCTCTCAATAAGGTCGATCCTTCTCTGATGTCTCTCTTCATGAGAAAACTCCGTATTCAGGAAGGTATCCACGATTTTCACCGCCAGTCCGGGGCCTACCACTCTTCCCCCCAGAGCCAGGATATTGGCATCGTTGTGAAGTCTGGTGGCTTCCGCGCTGAAACAGTCTGTGCACAGAGCCGCACGGATCCCTTTCATTTTATTAGCTGCAATAGAAATACCGATCCCTGTTCCGCAGATCAGGATACCTTTATCACATTCTCCATTCTGAATGGCTCTTCCTACTTTTCTGGCATAGATGGGATAATCTACAGACTTGGTGCTGTCACATCCAAAATCCTTATAGGGGATCCCTTTTTCCTCCAGATATTTTATAATCTCCTGTTTCAGTTCATAACCGCCATGGTCACAACCTAACCCTATCATAAATTGCCTCCTTTATATTATATTAGATTTTAAGCCCTGCGGGCTGTCTCTTTACAGCTTTGATCCTTGCCTCATACCTGTATGATATGATGGCCTGCCGCCTTCAGCAGCCGGTTCATGATAGCCTGTCCCATTTTGGGAGTATCAAAAGACTCTGAAAAAATAGCGTCCACCTTTTCCTCGTCAAATTCCCGGAGAATGCCGAAAAGATGACGGGCAATGCCTTCCTCATCCCGTCTGCTTCCAATACTCTTTACCACAGCAGCCTGATATTTTCCTCTGGTCTCATCTGTGGCGATAACTCCTGCTCTTTTGCCTTCTTCTCTCAGTTTTTCGCACTTCTCATTAATATAGGCAATAGTATCCTCTGCCTTTCCCTCTATGATCGTAAGGGGAGCCTCAGGGGCATAGTGGCGGTACTTCATTCCCGGCGCTTTCGGCCGAACCTTCTCGTCTGTGATCAACAGGCCCCGGTCCACCTTTACCTGTCCGATCACCCCTTCCATCATCTCCTGGTTAATATAGCCGGGGCGAAGGATCACCGGATCCTCCTCCGTAAAATCTACAATGGTGGATTCCAGTCCTATCCCCACACTGCCGCCATCTATGATCATATCGATCTTCCCCTCCAGGTCTTCCCGGACATGAGAAGCCTGAGTGGGACTGGGTCTTCCGGAAGTATTTGCGCTGGGAGCCGCAATATAGCCCCCTCCAGCCCTGATCAGAGCCGCAGCTACCGGGTGGCTGGGCATCCGGACTGCCACGCTTTCCAGACCTCCTGTGGTTTCATAAGGCACCACATCACTTTTTTCAAAGATCATAGTCAGAGGACCCGGCCAGAATGCCTCTGCCATCTTTCTGGCCTTTAAAGGTACTGTTTTTACGATCTTATCCAGGCTCTCCATATCTGCGATATGTATGATAAGGGGGTTATCCGAAGGTCTCCCCTTAGCCTGATAGATCTTCCGGGAAGAATCTGGATTCAGTCCGTCTCCTCCCAGACCATAAACAGTCTCTGTAGGAAAAGCAACCAACCCTCCTTCTTTCAGGATCCTGCCGGCCTCTTCCATCACCCTTTCATCCGGGTGTTCTTTATCTACTGTGACTACTGTTGTATTCACCTTAAAACCTCTTCTTCCTTAGTTTCTTACAATTCAGCATTATCATACCACATCTGCTCCTTCCTTTTCCACAATTTTTAGAAATTTTAAGATACCTGAAGAAATTGCCCGGGCACATTTTTTCTGATACTCTTCTGTCTGAAGAAGTTCTGCTTCTCTGGGATTGGTGAGAAAACCTGTCTCAATAATATTTATGGTCCCCTTACTTTTCTTCAGCAGGTAATAAGAATCATTGGCTTTTGCCTTCCGGGGCTTTTGGATCTCCAGCTCTTCATTCAATGTCTCCTGTATACACGCTGCCAGTTCCTGCCCCTTTTCTGAACCGGTGTAGTAAAACACCTGGGGACCGCAGACGCTCTGATCCTGATAGCTGTTTTGATGGATGCTTACTGTAAGAAGGGGATCTGTTTCTTCAATGATTTCACAGCGTTTCTTCAGATCCTGGTTTTTCTTATTCGGGCTGTCCTCCTCATAAAGCCCCCGGTCATCCTCCCTGGTAAATACAACCTGAAAACCCTCTTCTTCCAGATATTCTCCCAGATATCCGGCGATCTTCAGATTGATCCCTTTCTCTTCCAGGCCGTCAATTCCCACAACCCCCGGATCTATTCCTCCGTGGCCGCTGTCTATAACGATCACTTCCGGGGTCCGGACCTGGGTCTTCCCTGCCAGAACAGCGCCTTCTCTGGACAGCAGATATATGGCCAGAAGCATTCCCCCGGCCATGATCCTTTTTATCCAGCGTTTTCTCATAATATTTCTCCTTGCCTTTCTGTCTGTAAAATATATGCGGAAAAAAGGGCAAAAAGAAGGCTGTCCCCGGGAGTGCTATACGCACTTCGGGGACAGCCTTCTTTTTTAAAATACTTTATTTAACAGCACCGTTTACAACGCCGTTGAGGATCTGTTTCTGGCATACCAGATAGAAGATCAGGATCGGGATCAGGGCCAGCAGGTAAGATGCAAAGGCCAGGTTGTAGTTTGTGCCGAACTGGGTCTGGAAATTCAACTGTGCCAGCGGCAATGTGTTCACATTGGTACCGGACAGGATAACCAGCGGAGTCATAACATCATTCCATGTACCAAGAGCAGTCAGGACTGCTACTGTTGCATGCATGGGTTTCATAACCGGGAAGATAATGCTCCAGTAAGTTTTCCATGTGGTTGCTCCATCAACTCTTGCCGCTTCTTCAAGAGCCAGCGGGATATTCTTCAGATAGCCGGAATACAGCAGCAGGTTCATAGGCATATAGAATACGGTGTACAAAAGGATAACACCTACTCTGTTTGCCAGTCCCATCTGGGCAGTCAGCTTTACAACCGGCATCATCAGGATAGCAAAAGGTACGAACATACCGCTTACAATGTACAGATAGATGAAGCTGTATGCTTTGCTGTGAGCCATGCTTCTTCCGATGGCGTAGCCGGCCAGGGAATGGATGATCACAGCCAGGACAATGGCGATCACAGTGATCAGTACACTGTTTGCCAGGGAATTCCAGAAGTCGGTAACTTCCATAGCTTCTGCAAAGTTGCTGAAGCTCCAGGAGCTTGGGAACGCCAGGGCTCCTGCAATATCGTTGGTCATTTCAGAAGGCTGCTTAAAAGCAATGATGATAGTCATATACAACGGGAAGAAGATGGTTAAGCAGCCGATGATCAAAAGAATGGTGATCGGCCAGTTTGTACGCGCCGTCTGTTTATTTCCTTTTTTATTCATTATAACTGCTCCTCCTTACTTCCTGTAAATTTCATCTGTGCTACCGAGATCACTACGATAACAATGAAGAAGATCACGGCGTTGGCACTCTGGAAACCAAACTGTCCGCCGCTCATACCATTGTTGTAGATCAGGTAGGAGATAGACTCTGTACTCTGTGCAGGGCCGCCTTTTGTCAAAGCCATGATCTGATCGAATACCATCAGGAAGTTCTTCATACAAAGCACCATGTTGATGGAGAAGAACGGGATGATCAGAGGGAAGGTCAGATTCTTAAACTTGGCCCAGCCGGTAGCGCCGTCGATAGCGCCTGCTTCATATACGTCTTCCGGTACTGTCTGAAGACCGGAAATATAAATGATCGTGTTCATGGCAATAGACTGCCAGCATGCTACAAATACGATAGCCAGCCATGCGCTGCTTTCACTGGAAAGCATACTGCTGGAGAGGAAACCGATCCCCATCTTCTGTCCAATAGTCGGAAGGATATAGGTAAAGATAAAACTGAAGATATAACCTACAACCAGTCCGCCCAGCACGTTAGGGATAAAGTAGATACCCCGCAGAGCGCTCTTTCCCTTGATCTTGCTGTTCAGTCCCAGGGCCAGGATCAGGCTTACCAGATTTGTTACAATGGTGCTGACAATAGCAAATTTAAAAGTAAACAAGTAGGATCTTCCCACTCTGGCGTCCTGAAACAGGTCCGCATAGTTTCTAAGTCCCACAAAATCATAGGTTCCGTAACCTTTATAGTTGGTAAAACTGTAAATCACGCCTTTGATCAGCGGAAGTGTGTTAAATAAGAAGAACAAAACCAGTATCGGAATTGTTATACACAGAAATGTTTTCTCTCTGTTTCCCATCTTTTTCTTCATTTCAACTTTCCCCTCCTATTCTGCATCCGGATGCTCTTCCATATACTTCTCCAGATTTCGGATGGTATCACGGTTATAGCGCACCCACTCGGTATCGAATTTCTTCAAGAAACTGTCTGTTGCATTTTCACCGTTATCCAGGAGATAAGTCTGGATCATGGCATCTACCGCCATCTCACTTGGATAATGGTGGTCCTGATAGTCCGCCAGATTACCTTCTTCGATGTAAGTCTTCATACCGTCCAGCATAGGCGCCAGTTCAAAATCCCCCTCCTTACAGGGAACTGCGTTCTGGTCATCCAGATAGAACTGTACATTCTCGTCTTCCAGAAGGAAATCCAGAACCTCATAGGCAGCTTCTTTATGTTCAGATTCTGCCATAACAGAGAACTGCAGGTCGTTTCCGGAATTCAGCTTGTTCACAGAAGCGTCTTCACTTGCCGGCATTACAAAAGAGTCAATGTTGATGTCCGGGTTTACAGACTGGATCTGAGGAACCGCATAACTTCCGATAGGATACATAACCGCCTCGCCTCTTGCAAAAGCTGTACATGCATCGTTATAGCTGTATGCAAAAGGATCGTCCTGGGCATAGTCCAGAAGAGCCTTGGTCTTCTCTGCAACTTCCCGGTAATTATCTGTAAAGTTTGCTTCTCCTCTGTTTACCTGGGAGCAGATATCAGAATCTACCAGGTCTACAGCAATGGCGTTCCAGGGTGCCAGACAGGTCCAGGTATCACGGAATCCGAAGTAGAAAGGCTGAAGGCCCTCTGCCTCAATATCCTCGCACAGTTCCATAAACTCATCCCAGGTGGTAGGGATCTCCCAGCCGTACTGGTCAAAGATATCTTTGTTGTACAGCACGCCTGCAGCGTTGGCTACATAAGGCACTGCGTAAACACCTTCCTGAGGAACCAGCTCCAGTTCCTTATCCATCTGAAGATAGGCTTCTTTAATGTTATCCAGACCTTCATAATCAGAGATATCCATCAGCAGCCCTGCATCCAGGAAGTTGGAGTAGTTCATATCACCGCCGATACCGATGATATCCGGATAGTCCTCACGGATAAACCGGGTCTTCATAATCGTCGTAGCATCGTTTGGAGAGTCGATGACCAGTTCAATATCATCATGTGTCTCATTGAACTTCTTTTCCAGCTCCTCGAACACATCTACGGCTTCCGGCTTGTACTGAATCATTTCGATCCGGATCTTTCCGTTATCTCCCCCTGAGAGACTGCATCCGGACATTACTCCTGCTGCCGCCATGATTCCTGCCAAAGTAACACTGACAGCGGCAATCTTTTTTCTTCTCATCTTCTCATTCCCCTTTCCTGATGATGATCATTTTAGCTTCATAAGGACGGAGCGTTCCAAAAGATCCCTCCTGGGCATAATTGGAGATAAGGACTTCCTGATCTTTCCATATGTCCGGAAGTTCGTAGGAAACCTCCTGTCCATTAAAGTTACATAGTACCAAAAGCTCCTCCTTTTCTGTCTCTCTTGTATATGCAAAAATAGAAGGATCTTCTCTCAGCAGAAGCCGGAATCTTCCATCCGTAAGGATCGGTTCCGTTTTTCTCAGCCGGATCAGTTTCTGATAATAATAAAATACAGAATCCTGATCGATCAGCGCTTCCTCTGCGTTAATCATAGTATAATTGGGATTACAGCGGATCCAGGGCGTCCCTTTGGTAAAACCGGCATTAGGTTCTTCGCTCCACTGCATAGGTGTTCTTGCATTATCTCTTCCTTTTACATAGATCGAACGCATAACCTCTTCTTCCGGATACCCCTGTTCTATCCGTTCTTTATATACATTGAGAAGCTCGATATCCCGGTATTCCTGAATGTCAAATTGTACATTGGTCATTCCCAGTTCTTCCCCCTGATATATGTATGGAGTTCCCTGCATTCCATGAAGGCAGGTAGCCAGCATCTTGGCAGATTCTACTCTGTATTTTCCGTCGTCGCCGAATCTTGACACGGCTCTGGGAAGATCATGGTTATTCAGGAAAAGACTGTTCCAGCCCTTGTTGTAAAGCTCAGTCTGCCATTTTTCAAAGACCTCTTTAAACTCTACAAAAGGCAGTTCTCGCAGATCCCATTTTTCTTTTCCCGGCACCTGATCCAGCACCATATGTTCAAACTGGAACACCATGGAAAGTTCAGATCCGTCAGGATTGCTGTAAAGCATAGCCCTTTCCGGAGTAGCGCTCCAGGTCTCGCCTACGGTCACCAGATCTCCTTTCTGGAAGGTTGCCCTGCTCATCTCTTTCAGATAAGGATGGAGCATCTTTCCTTCTGCCATAACCATTTTATCCGGTTCTTTTCCGATCAGGTCGATCACATCCAGACGGAAACCTCCCACTCCTTTCTCCATCCACCAGTTGATCATCTTGTAGATCTCCTGCCGGAGTTTCGGGTTCTCCCAGTTCAGATCCGGCTGCTTTACAGAAAACTGATGAAGATAATACTGCTGACATTCCGGCACCCACTCCCAGGCAGGCCCGCAGAAAGCAGACTTCAGTTCATTGGGATATTCTCCCTCTACACCGTCTCTCCATACATAATAGTCATGATATGGATTATCCTTACTTTTTCTGGCCTCTATAAACCAGGGATGTTCATCGGATGTATGGTTCAGCACCAGATCCATAATGATCCGGATATTCTTCTCTTTTGCCTTTCGAATCAGTTCTTCCATATCCTGAAGGCTGCCAAAAATAGGATCTATGTCCTGATAATCTGAAATATCATAGCCGTTATCATCCTGAGGGGATTTATACACAGGAGACAGCCATACAGCATCAATTCCCAGCTTTTCCAGATAATCCAGTTTCTGGATAATGCCCTGTATGTCTCCGATCCCGTCTCCGTTGCTGTCATAAAAACTCCTTGGATAGATTTGGTAAATCACCGAGGTTTCCCACCATTTTCTGGTCACTTTTTCCATGATCCCCCTCCTTATGTTTCAATTTATAAGTCTAATTATAATTAGTGTTGTAAGGTTTTTCTATAAGTGTCGCAAAAAACTACATTACTTTACAATTTCTTCACATGTTTTTTGTGCATATTGTATAGATCATGAAATAAAATCCCAAAACAAAAGGGCCGTTACATTGGGCAAAACCTGGAATATAACTAATAGGTAAATATTCCGTTTTTCACAATGCAACAGCCCTGATCTGTTGTTTTATCTGCCATTATGGCTCTTCCATATATTTCTTACGCTTTCTCTTACGATCAGCTCTGTAGGCAGTTCCATACTGCCTGCCAGGACTTCCTGGCCATATATACGTTTCATAAGGAGCTTCACTGCTTCTCTTCCCTTGTCCGTAGGCGACTGACGGACAGTGGTAAGGGTAGGCCTGGAAAGACGTGCGTATACATTATCATCAAATCCTACCACCGAAATATCTTCCGGCACCCAGAGATTCTTTGAAAAGAAAACATTCACCGCCTCATTTGCATAAAGATCCGCGGCAAAAAACGCCGCTGTATAGCCCTTTTCTTTGGCAGTTCTGGCAAACTTCCGCAAAACCTCATAGCGGAGATTTTTGTCCTGGGGAAGGAAGGTGCAATCGCTCTCTGAATAAGATAATCCGTACTTTTCCAAAGCCTCCCTATATCCCACCAGCCTGGCCCGATTGCTGGCAATTGGACGCTCCTGATCACAGAAAAAAGCGATCTTCCTATGTCCTTGTTTGATCAGATAAGAAGTGATCTCTCTGGCGCCCTCTCTGTCCCGAAGACCGATATTGTCATAATTCCCTTCTCCGCTGTCCACAAAGACCAAAGGTTTGGAAGTCCTTCTGCACAGTTCTTCGCACCGATCCGGATCACAGCCCAGGATAATGGCACCCTCTACATTCCGGGCCGTAAGTTTTTTCAGAAAATTTTCCTCATTCTGGACTGTGCTGCACACCACGCTTCTTCCGTTACTTTCCAATTCCCTGGCGATAGATTCCAGAAGCTCAGAACAGAAGGGATCCGTAAAGATCCTTTCCCGCATTTCAAAAAAGAACTCCACTACCACCAGCTTAAGCTCTTCCTGACTGTTTCTTCCTCCCCGGCTGTCCTGTACATAATGGTATTTAACCAGCATTTCCTCTATCCGCAGTTTTGTCTGTTCAGACATTTTTTCGGTTCTTCCATTTATAACATTAGAAACTGTTGTAGGGCTGACTCCCAGCTGTTTTGCCATTTCCTTAATCGTGATCATAGTTATCCACCTTTTGTCATGTTTAACGATATAATTATTTTATTATAAACATATAGATAATTTCAAGTATTTTATAAAAAGTGACTATATTTCACTGCTATTTAACATCCAGTTGAAACAATGTAACACTTATTCTCCGTTCCTCCATGCAGTCCGACGGATTTTCCTGCGTCATAAACAGCAAAATGCCGGACGGAAACTCTACCTGTTGCAGATTTCCCGTCCGGCTCAAATACAGCCTGTATCTTCTTTTTACAGATCTTCCAGTTCTTCTTCCAGTATAGCCTCATCTTCCTCGCTTAGGAGCTTTGATATCTGAAGAGCCAGCTTGCTGTCTTCATCTTCTTCCTCATCTTCCTCATCAAACTCCTCCAGCTCTGCTATATCTTCTACAGAGTCCAGAAAATCCAGTTCCTGAGTATCTCCCAGATGAAGTTCTTCTTCCTTATCCGTCTCCGGATTCTCAGCCTTACCGGCTTCCATCTCATGAAGTTCCATCTCCACATCTTCTTCCAGATCATTCAGAGAAGTTGGCATACTGCTGATAATATGATGCACTTCTTTATAAGAGGACATAAATCTTTTCTGTGCCTGATTGATCAGCTCTACGATCCCATTCATCTCTTCCTGCACCGCCAGATATTTCTTTTTGCCTTCCAGCAGTTTGTCATCGATCTCCGCCTGTACGGATTCCACCTTACGCTTTGCCTCTTCTTCTGCGTCCTGAAGCATTTTGTCACATTTCTCTTTGGTCTCTTTTTCCAGAGTATCCGCTTTGACCTGAGCCTCAAACACCAGCTTTCCGATACTCTCATAATTGTCGATATATTTCTGATATTTTTCTTTGATATCTTCTTCCAGGCGTGCCTGATAGTCTTCTTTCAGTTCGATACGCTTCTGGAGTTCGGCAATCCGGGCATCCTTTTCCTCAAGCTGCTTCTTGAATGCCTCCTGGTTTTCCGCCATTTCATCCTTCAGCCTCTGGATCTGTTCCTGGACTTCCTCCTTGTCATAACCTCCCATGAGAGTTGTCTTAAACATTTCGTATTCTGCCATAATACTCCACCTCTTATCTTTTTATTGTATATAATTGCTGATAATTCCCCAGACATCGTCCCGTTCAAATCCAAGCTTCCATTCTGCCACACCTGCCAATTCATATTCCTGGATCAGCTTCATTTTTTCTTCCAGAGACTGCTCATCCTCCAGCCACATCTTTAAGACGCCGCTGTCCGTAACTGCCTCTGCATAATTCTGGGACACATCTGTATTCCAGTATACTTCCATACTGTACTCTTCCACATAGGCATCCGCCTGGTCCATGCTGCACACTTCACTGGTCACCATTCCGTTATTAGCTTCTGTCCACAGACGGGTATAGAAAGGTATACCGTTTATCACCTTCTCTTTCGGCACCTCAGAAAGGGTCTGGGTAATTCCCTCTTCTACGAAGGGGAGAGAGGCTACCGAACCCGCCGTCTCTGAACCTACCGTATGCTCATCATATCCCATAATGATCACATAATCTGCCACAATTCCCTGCTCTTTCCTGTTATAGAAAGCCGTATACTGGGGAACCGGATTATCTACGGAAAGCACCAGGCCATTATTCCTGCAGGCAACGGAAAGTTCCCGTATAAACTGGATAAAATGAGGAGCTTCCTCCTCTGTCAGAGCTTCAAAGTCCACATTGATCCCATCCATATCCACCCGGTTGGCCTCAGAAAGAAGCATTTCAATAATGTGCTGCCTTGCGCTTCGGACAGACAGGGTATCCAGTGTACTTACCCCATCACTAAAATTATCGATAAGGCCCCATACCTCCAGTCCCTTGGCATGGGCCTGGCTGACATAGTCGCTGCTCGCCAGTGAGGAACTATTCCCCTGAGTGCTGGTAACAGAAAACCAGGTGGGAGAGATCACATTCACCCCTGTCATATTCTGGGTATCCGAGGCAAAAGCCTGGTTCGCAGCCTCAGAAGTTACCTGATGCCATGCCAGATTGATCTTATGGTCTCTGGTCAGACTGGTGAAGTTCTCTTCATAGCTGCCCGTATATGCGTATTCTGTTTCTTTTGGAGCGGACAGTGCGCCATTCTCCACATAGCCGTCGATTCCATCCTGGGTCATGACTCTTGACCAGTTGTCCAGCTCTTCCAACAGGAGCATCGGTTCCCCCTGTTCCAGATCTTTCAGGATCGGACTCTTGATCCCGCCCTGATAACGGACCTGGGTTTCTTCACTGGCTTCCACAGTCTTTACAGTGCCCCACTTATAGAGGATCACTACTCTGGCCGGATCCTCATAGACGGTTCCCTGGATCTCCATATACTGTTCCAGAAAATCAAGCGCAATATAGTATTCTCCGTCTATCTGCCGCACAATGGAATAGTCCTCTGTAACGGATTCTCCCCCGATCTGGTAGGTATTGCTTTCCGGCTGGATAGCCAGGACCTCTGTGGGCATGGTATACAACATTTGCTGTGTCTCCTGGTCCCAGTAAAATCTGCCTTCAAGCTCCTGTGTGATGACGGAATAAGGAATATATGCAACTCCATCCTCTATCTTTCCTTTTGAGTCGGCAATGGTATCCTGTAAGATCAGAGACAGCTCATTGTCTGAGCTCTGCTGGTAATAATCTGCCAGA
>DXIQ01000087.1 GCA_019112785.1 Candidatus Blautia stercorigallinarum | reverse complement strand
TGAATGTAAAAGAATTTTCAGTTCATGTGTTTCACTGTTCAGTTATCAAGGTTCCTGTCTTGCGACAGCCATATTAGATTACCACATCTTTTCTGGCTTGTCAAGAACTTTTTTCATTTTCTTGAAAATTTGTTTTTTCAGGAATTTTTGAAGTTCTTGGAGAGCACCGCTCTCGCCGACAGCTATGTTAGAATACCACAGCATTTCCCCTTTGTCAACAAGTTTTTTGAATTTGTTAAAAATTATATTTTTTATATATAATTTAGAATATTCAAACAATTTATTTATAACAACTATTTCTTATGTCTGCGTCACTAATATCTGTCCTCAGAGGTCCTGTCCTATGACGCCCCCAGCTCAGACATGGACAGGGGATAAAAAATTAAGGGGCTGTTCTTCCCGGCATTGATACACTGCAGGAAGAACAGCTCCCGAATTTCTTGACAAGCTGCATACTGTCTGTTATCTGGAAAAATATCAGATAAAGTGATAGGTATCTTTTCAGCTCTTCTTTACGAAACGATCAAAGGTACGATCTTTCCCTCTTTTACATCTACCAGCCCTCGATCTGTCAGTTTAAGGGCCGGACTCACAGGCAGTCCAAGAGTAGCAAAGGACATAATCGGATTGTAATGCACATATCCCAGGTCTTCCATACTCCGACGGACTGACTTCAATGCCAGCGCAGTTTCCTCCAGAGATTTTTCCGATAAGAGACCCGCTACGGGAAGGGGCAGTTCTGCCAGGATCTTTCCCTCGTATACCGTGAGAAACCCTCCTTGAAGTACCTGGAGCCTTCGGATTGCAAGCAGCATATCCTTCGGGGAGTCTCCCGCTACCAGAAGATTATGGTGATCATGGCAATAAGTAGAGGCAACTGTTCCTTTTTTCAGACAGTCCCCGGTTATAAAGCCATATCCGATATTTCCATTTTTTCCATGGCGCTCTACCGCCATAGTCAAAAGACAGCCGCTGCCCTGCCAATCCAACTTCCCGTTTTTCACAGCCATGGGCACCAGTTTCTCCCTGGTCTGGGTGCAGTCCCCGGACACTTCCATGACTCTGACCGTAACAGAAGAAGCCCCCTCTGGAGCCGGGATCTGAAAATCCTTTTCAGATAAAGCTGGCAGGTTCACGCTCTTATAAAAATCTTCCGGAAATCTATGGGCCGCCCCGGCGGCCGGACCTTTCTTTTTGGAAAAGATCAAGGCCCCGTTTTTAAATACATACTCCGGCTGAAAATCTGCCGGATCCTTCAAAAGCTGAAAATCCGCCGCAAGTCCGGGAGCAACAGCTCCCCGGTCATATAAGTGCATACGGCGGCTGGGAGTATAAGTAGCACAGTAAATAGCCTGTTCCAGAGGAAATCCTTTTTTCACTGCTTTCTCTACTACCGCATTCAGATGTCCCGTTTCATAAAGGGTATCTGCCATAGTATCGTCTGTCACAAAACTTACATACTCAAATAGATTATTTTCTTTTATATAAGAAATAATTTCTTCCTTCAGCATCTTATCCTGAAGTTCAAAAAACATCCCGTTTTCAATCCGCTGACGCACTTCTTCCAAAGTATGTTCAGTGTGGTCTCCGTTAATTCCCAGATAAAGAAATTTCGCCAGATCCAGACCGGTAAGAGAAGGGCAGTGGCCTTCGATAACATAGCCGGGCTTTTCCCTGCGCAGATAGTCCAGAAAACGGGAAATTTCCAGATGATTTTCCTTTATGATCTGCCGGTAATTCATGATCTCGCCAACACACACTACATCTTTTTCCTCCAGCAGGTGTTTCATCGCCTGGAAGTCGATCACTCCTCCTGTGGTCTCCAGTTCTTTGCTGGTAGAAGGAACACTGCTGGGTATGCCGTAGTAAATATCAATGGGCGTATCCTTGGCCGCTGAGATCATTTCCAGTATCCCCCTCATCCCCTTTACATTAGCGATTTCATGAGGCTCTGAAACAATAGTAGTCACACCATATCCTGCCAGGCAGCTGCCAAAAGGCCCCGGAGTCATCATAGAGCTTTCTATATGCATATGTATATCGATAAATCCCGGGATCATATACATTCCCTCAGCGTCCAGGACTTCCTCCGCCTGGAAGTCCTGGCTTCTTTCCCGGTCAATATAATAGAACTTTCCCTTCCGCACAGATACATCTGCCGGAACAAATCTTTTCAGGTAAGTATTAAATACCCGGGCATTTTTTATGAGAAGAGAAACCTTTTCCATTTTCATAAAAATCCTTTCTAAATGTTGAGCTAAAATATAGCAGACAACAGTTTCCACAATTTCCGTCCTGCGATCCGCAAAATTGGAGAAAATATGCGGATCGCGAAAAATCTGCTAAATAAGTGTGTAAAAATACAGAAGACAGACTGCTACCATGATATACATTACCGGAGACAGCTCTTTTATCTTTCCGGAAGCGATCTTCATAATGAAATATGCCGGAATAGCCGCACAGATACCATTTGCGATATTATTGGCGAAAATTGTAAATGCGATACAGACAAAAGCCGGCACAGCTTCGGTCATGTCATCATAATGAATTTTGCTCATACTGCTCAGCATGTTAATACCGATGAAAATAAGAATAGGTCCGGTAGCCGCGGAAGGTATGATCAGTGCCAGCGGTGAAAGAAACAGGGATAAAGCAAAGAAAACACTGGTAAAGATCACGGTCAGTCCTGTCTTTCCTCCTGCTTCCACTCCTGCAGAAGACTCCAGATAAGTGGTCATACTCGGCATACCGAAAAGAGCGCCAAAGCTGGTGGCAATGGCATCTACCTTAAAACATTTGTCAATACCAGGGAGATTTCCATCTTCATCCAGATATCCGGCCTTGGCTCCTACGCCCAGGACAGTTCCAAAGGTAGAGAAAAAGTCCGGGATAAACAATGCGATCAGGAAAGGAATATAGGCAAAGTCCAAAGCTCCCATAAAATCAATATTCATAAACTGGCTGCCAATGCCTGCCGGAAGAGAAAACGGCGATGAAGGCAGCCGGGTAACACCGAAGGGTATTCCGATCACTGTAGTGATCAGGATCGCCAGGATCATACCCCCGGGAACGTTTCTGGTCCGGATCACCAGAAGAATAATAAAACCGATAACCGCTACAATTACCCCAGGAGAGGACAGATCCCCGAAAGCCAGGTTGTTTTTATTCGCATCTGCTACGATCAGCCCGCAGTTCTTAGCACCCAGCAGGGCGATAAAAAGACCGATTCCTGCACTGACTGCCTGTTTTAAGCTGACGGGAATGGTCCGTACCACTGCTTCCCGAAGTCCCAGGAAAGAAATTGCAATGAAGAGAACACCGCTCCAGAAAATAACCCCTGCAGCTACCGGGGCGCTGATGCCTTCATTTGCGATCATCAACGCTACAATACCAACACTTCCCAGTCCCGGAGCCAGGGCAAAGGGGCGGTTGGTAAACAGAGCCATTGCACAGGTAGTAAGAATGATCAAAAGGATCATTGCCGTAAACATTACATTTTGGTCCAGCCCTGCGTTTCCCAGAAGGCTGGGCACTGTTGCCAGCACATAGGCCATAGTTACAAAAGTAGTCAGTCCTGCGAGCAGCTCTGTTTTCACATCTGTGCCGTAGGAAGACAGGTGAAATTGGTTTTCAAGCCAGTTTTTCATTGGTAATACACTCCTTCTTAATATATACTGCCGGATCAAAAGAAAAAACTCTTTTTGACCCTGGCCTCGTTCTATTGTAGAATAGATAAAAGAAATGTGTCCAATTCATATTTTTCAGAGTTTTTATGCCAAAAGTGCATAGAAGGGAGTTTGTATGAATTTTCAGGAATTAAATTATGTGCTGAGTATCGCTAAACATCAGAATCTTACCAAAGCCGCCGAAGAACTGTATATCTCTCAGCCTACTCTGAGTAAATGCCTCCAGAAACTGGAACGGGAAATGGGAGGGAAACTTTTCGGACGCAGCGGAAATACTTACGTTCCTACTTATCTGGGCCGCAGATACCTGGAATATGCCAGAAAAGTGCTGACCCTGAACCAGGACTGGGAGAGAGAACTTAAAGATATGAACTCCTGTATGGACGGGGAGCTGAACATTGCGTTTCCTCTGATGCGGAGCTCCTGCATGGTTCCTTCTATCATGAAGGTTTTCCACAAAAAATATCCCGGTGTCCGGGTAAACCTCATGGAAGAAGCCCACGCTATTCAGGAAAAACTGTTGTTAAACGATGAACTGGATTTTGGGATTTTTAATGAAACACGCCCCCACCCCAAGCTTTCTTACGAAACCCTCCTTCGGGAAGAGGTGCTGCTTGTAATGCCTCCTGACCATCCTCTGTCTAAAAAAGGCATAAAAAAGCCAGGGATGAGACATCTCTGGATAGATCTGAAGCTTTTAAAAGAGGAGGAATTTATCCTCCATTTTCCGGACCAGACCACCGGGCAGCTGGCTATGGAACTTTTTGAGACCTGGGGCATAGAACCCCGGGTCTCGATCCATACCAGAAACACAGAAACCAGCGTTCGACTGTGTATGGAAGACATGGGAATCTGTTTTGTTCCCGAGACTTACATCCGTCACATGCATTTTGAAAAGAAACCTGAGTGTTTCTCTGTAGGGGAAAAGGGGATTTTCAGCACCCTTACCATCGCCAGCAGAAAGGGTGCTTATCTTCCCTCCTATGCCCAGGACTTTATCAAGATCGCTCAGGAACAGCTATAAAGCTATTTCTCTCTGCAAAATTCCACTCTTGAAGGTGTGCCCCCTCCCCAGTGTATCCGGATTCTGGCCTTCTGAACCTGACTGCTGTCAAAACCTTCTTTTGTGTTGCTGTTCGGGAAGATAAAGTTTTCTCCGCTGGAGGTAATCGTAAGCCGGATCCGGTGGCCTTCCCGGAAGGTATTGGAGATCTTGGTCGTCCGGATCCTTACAGGATAGATCTCTCCCGCTTCCATATATTCGGGATGTTCAAAACCATTCCTGTACTTTGCCCCAAGAACTCCGTCTGCCAGTTTCACAGATCTGCCTTCTTCATCCACATCCGTGATCCGCACAAAGAAATCTGTATCCGGACAGTCGCAGGATACATAGAGCACCACTGAAAGATCCCCTGTGACGGTAACCGGCCGGGAAAGTTTCTCTGTAGTAAAGGAAAGGATATCTTCCCTCTTCTCCTCCTGGGTATAGTCCTCCGGAACTTCCAGTTCGTTTTCTGACATATCCACCAGATGCACTGCCGGATTTTCCGGGTCATAGATATATTCCTCTACCCCCTGAGCCTGGCTGGCTTCTTCTGTAAGCAAGCCCTTTCCGCAGTTCTCCTTATCTCCTTTTGCCGGAGCGTTCCCTCCAGTCAGATAGAAACTGTCTGATACAGTATTTTCCGGCGGCCAGGCCTTGGCGCTTTTCCAGCAGTTTTCTCCCAGGGTGTAATATTCCACCGCCGGTGTTTTCTCAATACCGTTGTCCGCATTTTTCAGAAAATGTTCCAGCCACATCATACAAAGTATATCTATATCATACCGGAGAGCGTCCTCTCCCATATAGACATTGTGAATATCATAGTCTGCATTGCCGCCGTGTTTCCAGGGACCCAGTACCGCTTTCCAGGTTTCTTTTGGCCAGCTCTTCACCAGTTCCAGAGCCTCTGTAGTCCCCATGCCATTGTCATCAAACCAGCCGGAAAGGATCAGAGCCGGCACCGGACCTCCCTGGTATCTGGCCTGCCAGTTATTCATCTTCCAGAAATCGTCCATATCCTTATGCTCCAGCCATTTGGTCAGAAAATCCACCTCGTGGCCCAGGGCGATCTTTGGAATATCTTTCAGCGGACGGATCTTCAGGATCTCATCCCAGTTTTCCTGGGCCATAAGCTCCGGCCGCATACGACGTTCAGACATGGCAAAGCCCCAGGCCAGCATTCCGGAATTAAAGCATCCCCCTCTTCTGGGAATATCCACAAAGGCGCTTCCGGCGCAGACACTGCTTAACATAGCCTTCAGATGGGGATTACCGCTGGCCGCTGCCGCCCACTGGACGTACCCCAGATAGGAACCGCCTGTCATGCTTACCTGGCCGTCGCTCCATGGCTGAGCCGCGATCCAGTTCAGGGTGTCGTCTCCGTCTTCTACCTCAAAATGCTGGGGCAGCCATTCTCCTGTGCTGTCTTCCCGGCCTCTGGTATCCTGGATCACTACGGCATAGCCTCTCTGGACAAAACGCCAGTAGACTTCTGTACCGCTGGCTTTTCCATAGGGAGTCCTGACCAGAACTGCAGGACATTTTTCCCGGATCCCTCGGGGAAGGTACACATCTGTAGCCAGTTTTTCTCCATCTCTGGTGTCTACATAAAAGGTTTCCGGCATGGACACCGGCCATACCGGTCCGGGCTGGAATTCATCGCAGTCCCGGTTCTGCCCGGGATAGACCTTTTTCCATTCTTTCAGAACAGTCTTTTCCTCCCAGCCTTTTTTCACCAGTACCCCTGTGGTATCTCTGCCGCTCATAAGCACCGCATAGACCCCATCCTGGTCAAAAAACAGATCTTTCGGGAATTTCCGGTGCCGCTGGAAATAACTTTCTCCCCTGCGGCAGGTGAATTTCTCTCCTCTGGCTGTGGTAAAATCAGCCGGAGCTTTTCTTATATTTTCCTCATACTCTTTCTTGTCTTCAACGAATTCCAGCAGATCCCTGCTGCACAGCTTTTGGAAATACAGGCTTTCTTCCTGAGTAAAAGGCTTCTCCTGCCCCCACTGACCTGTATATACATCTAAAAGAGAGACACCCCATGTCTCCTGTTCTTCATAAATCTTTCCATACAGAATACCGGAAAGATAAAAATTCCATTGTATTTTCATTCTTTACGCCCCCGTGATCATACGGATCAGATATGCAACTGTAATTCCCACATAGTTTCCGCAGACGCCTCCGATAACGCCCATGAGCATTCCCACGCTTACCAGGCTCTTCCATCTGGCTCCTGAAGCTACCAGAGAAGAAGTGGTTCCATCGGCGATAGCCCCTACGATCCCCAGAAGCACATACTCGTATTTGATCTTCAGAAGTCTGGTAATGATCACATGAAGGATCAGACTTCCTGCGATCACACAGAGACAGAACAGAGTAATTGTCGCTGCAGAGGTAAGGAATCCTTTGATATTTACGGAAAATCCCACAATAGTCAGATACATCATTCCAAAGAACAATCCCAGGTTCATAGCTCCCCGAAGCTGCCGCACTGCCGGTATCTGAGCTACGATAATGGAAATAGTAGAGATCAGAAGGATCCTTCCTGCACTGGCAAAATCAGCGCTCATAAAACTGGAAAGCTTTGTAGCCACTGCCACTACTGCCACAGAAATAGCCAGGAGAATGGCAATCTCCTTAATACTCCATTCTTCAGAGGCCATCAGTTCCTTCTGATTTCCGTCTCCTTCCAGCTCCTCATCGGTAAAAGAATAGGGCCAGAACTTCTGAAACTTCTTAGAGTTTTTCATCAGAGCAGGCGCCAGGAACATCAGTACTAAAGTAGGCATTCCTACTACATAATCTGCTGCATTTGCCGCTGCGATGGTAGAGGCAGAGGCGTTTAATCCTGTGGCGATGGCTGTCAGGTTGGAGCTTCCTCCCGTATAAGTCCCCACGAACATACCAGCCACTTTCCATCCTTCGTCAATAGAGTTGGCAAAGAGACATCCGAAGATAAAGGCCACCAGACTTACGCTGAAAATAGCGCAGAAAATAGCGATCAGAGGCTGCTTTGACATTTTTATAATACTTTTAATGTCCACGTCCATAAGATACAGGGACATGGAAATAGGAATACAATAGGTGGACAAAGTGCCATATACTTCACTGCTCTCCGGCACGATCTTCAGGTTCACCAGCAGGATTCCCAGAATGATCACGATCAGAGCAGGTCCGATCATCTTGCAGACTTTAAATCTCTGCACCCAGAAAGCGAAAGCCACCAGGCATAAAACCACCGCCAGTACGGCATCTGTTGATTGAAATATTGGAAACATGTGTCTCTCCTCCAGTCTTTAAAATGTAATATCAAGTCCCAGTCCCGGTTTTTCCAGCAAACGGAACATATCCTGATGTCTTTCAAAACCTCCCGGCATTCCCGTGTCGCCGTCTTTATAATATAAGAAACTGTCACAGTCTGCCTCTGTAATATTTTTCTTGGCTGCTACCAGGCTCAGTCCTGCTGTAATGGCAATTTTCGTCTCCATCATACAGCCCACCATACAGGTTACCCCGAAGCTTTCTCCAATAGCGCTGATCTGGCTGCCTCTGTAGAGACCGCCGCATTTCATCAGTTTAATATTCATAATATCTGCTGCCTCAGCTTTACAGATCCTGGCAGCATCCCTTGTGGTATGTACAGATTCATCCAGCATAAGCTGGATCCCGCCGCCCTGTCTTCTGAGTCTGGCCGCACCGTCCAGATCCCAGTCAGGAAGGCACTGTTCAATAGCTTCCACCCCGTATTTCTTCATTTCTATAAGCATGGAAGATGCCTGGGTAAAGTTGTATCCCTGGTTAGCGTCCACCCGGAGGCGGACATCCGGTCCCACAGCATTCCGGATAAGTTCCAGGGTCTTTAAATCCTCCCGGGGACAAATACCGGCTTTGATCTTCAAAATATGATAGCCCAGATCTTTTACATAATGCTTTGCCGCCTCTGCCATCTTCTCCGGAGCGCTGATCCCGATAGTAATATCATTCTGCACCTCATTCTGGTAGCCCCCCAGCACCCGGTACAAAGGCTGGCCCATCACCTTACCTTTCAGGTCATATAGGGCAATGTCAATAGCACATTTGGCAGAACCGTTTCCGTGGACCAGGCCGTCCATCATAGCGTGTACCTTTTCAATCTCCAGAGGATTCATACCAATAAGCCCCTGGCGGAACATCTGCAGCACTTCCAGGCATCCTTCCGTAGTCTCTCCCGTAACCGGTCCAAAGGGCGCCGCCTCTCCATAGCCCACATAGCCTTCATCCGTCTCCACCTTCACGATAATACTCACCGTATGGCTGACCTCTGCAAAGGCCACCTTAAAAGGCTCTGTAAGCTCAATGGAAAATTTCTCCATCTTCACATCTGTAATTTTCATTATTTCCTCCTTGCAATTTCATAAATACTGAAATTTTATAGAATATATTGGTTAAGATTTTACTATTTATAAAACACTTTGTCAATCTGAAGCGATGAAATTTCATTGTTTTTTCTTTTTAGGTGTTTTATAATACCAATACGGAGGTTTTACTATGTTAAAGATAAGAGAATACCGAAAACAGCAGAACCTGACTATGAAGGAACTGGCCCGGGAGGCGGGTATGTCTATCAGCTACATTTCCCAGGTAGAACGGGGAGAGATCGATCCTTCTCTGTCCAGCCTGAGAAAGATTGCTTCTGTGCTTCAGGTTCCTTTATATCTGCTTTTAGATGATATAGAAATCCGGGGGAATCTCACCCTGCGAAAAGATCAGCAGCTTATCCGCTGCTCCGAGGACGGCAAGGTACTCTACCGTTTCTTAAGCCCCCTGCCTTCCCCGGAATTTTCCCCTCAGACCCTTCTCATTCACTTTGAAGTGGCTCCCCACGCCCAGGATGTGCCGTCTCCTATCCGGCATCACTCAGAGGAATCTATTTATGTGATGGAAGGAACGCTCACCGTACAGATCGGAGAAACCGAAGTAATCCTCAACGCCGGAGACAGTACTGTAATCGAAAAGGACTTCCCACATATCTGCAAAAACACCGGAGATGTGACCGTAAAAGGCATTTCCGCCATTTCACCGCCGGTGTGGGGACGTATGGATCTGGTAAGGTAAAGGATTATGGAAAGACAGGACTTTTCGTCCCAAGATTCCAGAAATAAAAAATCGCCGCATAAAGCAGAAAATCTGTTTTATACGGCGGTTTTTATACAAAATAACAGACGGCCCTTTCCGGAGCCGCCTGTTATTTTTCATCTATTACTGAGCTAACTTAACCGGGTTAACCTTTACGCTTGGTCCCATAGTGGAAGCCAGGGATACGCTCTTTAAGAACACACCCTTTAATGCGCTTGGTCTAGCCTTGATGATAGCTCCCATAAGCGTCTGGAAGTTGTCCGCTAACTGCTCCTCTGTGAAAGAAGCTTTTCCGATTGGCACGTGAATGATGTTTGTTTTGTCAAGACGATACTCAATCTTACCAGCTTTGAT
>DXIQ01000086.1 GCA_019112785.1 Candidatus Blautia stercorigallinarum | reverse complement strand
ATTCGGCGGCAGTGATCACCCACCGGGTGGTGGAGAACAATACCCTGATGGGGCAGTTTGTCACAAAGGGGGACGCCAATGAAAAAGCGGATGTGAATCCGGTATCCTATGAGGAGTTCATTGGAAAACTGGCGTTGTCCATTCCTTATCTGGGAAGACTGGCTCAGCTTTTCACCAGTACTAGTGGAAAAATAGGAGCCGGAATTGTGATCCTGGCGGCCCTGCTCCTCCATGTGATCGGGACTACTTTTGAAAAAAGAACAGAGAAATCACAACAGAAAAGGAGCTGACACAGCTCCTTATGAAATGGAAAATTTTCTGAACTGACTCAGGAAAGTTCTTTTGCTCTTTGTATTTCCTGATCTGTTACCGCAGCATATTTTTTGACTTCCTTCAATACCCTCGCTTTTTCTCAGAAAAAGTTGACTGTTTTTCACTGTTGGAATATAGTAGAGATAGGACAGCAGTGAACAGGAGGCGGGACTGTCTGCCTCTTATCTGCTTTATGGAACCTGATGGAAAATATGGATATGATGATAGAAAAAGATGAAGAAAAAGTATAAAAATCTGAAAAAATACGGCTTTTTGCTGCTGATTATGATGATCCTTCTGGTACTCTTTCCAATGAGTATTAAATTTATGAATAACGCCCTGCTGAATAATGCGCAGCGTATGGGAGAGGAGATCGCCAGGCGGTTTGCCATCAATGAAGAAACTTATCTGAACCAGTATGAAACGGTTCTGCGGACGGTAGAATATCAGATCCAGAACAGTCCGGAAAATATGGATCTGACGGATATGATGAAAAGCTATCAGGGCTATGCGGAAAAGACCATGGACCTGAATAACATAGAACTGTATGGCTATATTGACGGAAAGATTGTTGCGGCCACATACTGGGAGGGAGATGAAACTTTTGAACCTGATTCTGCCCTTTGGTATCAGGAGGCCAGGGCGGCCGGGGGAGAAGTTATTTATACAGATGTATACACAGATGTACGTCTTCAGAGTCCGGTAGTGACGGTTGCCAAAGAACTGGAAGACTCTCAGAATGTGATTGCCATGGACGTTTATCTGGATGGAATTTCCATTCCGGACAATATGGAAGATCTTCCCGAGGGCTGCAATTACTTTCTCTGCGACCAGGAAGGAACTCTGATCGATGATTATCTCAGCAACAATGTTTATGACAATCTCCAGGAGCGTTTTCAGCATATTTTCCAGGAGATCCGGGAAGGAAAACATGACAGTTATGACTCCTATATTATAGGCGTTGACGGGGAAAAGAGAGGCGTCTATTATTATGTGCTGGACTCCGGCTGGTATACAGTGATCACCATGCCCTATGAGGAACTGCTACAGGCAACGGAGAATATGTGGACGGTATTTGGCCCGGTGGCGGCAGGCTTTCTTATTTTGTCTGCGGTGTATCTGATTCTGGACCGCCGCAGCAATAAGAAGGCAAGGCTTTACAATGATGTTGTAGGAGTCCTGGGAAATTCCTATTATGCGCTTTATCTGATCAATTTAAAAGAAGCTACTTATTCTATGCTCAAGGGATCGGATTACGTTCGCTCAGAGCTGCCGCCCACAGGAAAGTATGAGGATCTGCTGAAGGTCATGTCAGAAGTGATCCATGAAGATGTGTATGAAGAATATATCCATACTTTTTCTATTGAAAATATGACAGAGCTGACCGGGCGGCGGGTTCGGGATTTCGGGGGAGATTTTAAACGGCTGTTTAACAATGAATATCGATGGGTCCATGTCCAGATGCTTTATGATGAATCCTTAAAACAAGGATCCGTGGTCCTCTGTTTTAAAGATGTAAATGACAAAAAAGAGGAAGAACTTTCCCGGCTGAAGTTTTTAAAACAGTCTCTGGAGAGTGTAGACAAGATGGCAAAGTCCAAAAATATGTTTTTCTCCCTGATGTCCCATGATATGCGTACCCCGTTGAATGGGATCATCGGTCTGACGGAGATTATTTCCCGAAATCCGGATGACAAGGAGAAAGTACAGGAGTCTCTGAAGAAAATCGAGGCTCTGGGAAATCAGCTTCTGGGACTGATCAATGATATTCTGGAAATGTCCAAGCTGGAACAGGGAAAGCTGGAGATCAAAAGCAGCAGCTTTAACCTGAAGAAAAACCTGGAGGAGCTGGCTTCAATCTTTCAGATGCAGGCGGAAAATTCAGGAAAAACATTCCTTTACAGGATTCGTATCGACCACGGGGAAGTAGAGGGAGACTGGGCCAGGATCCAGCAGATTCTCAACAATCTTCTTTCCAATGCATTTAAATTTACAAAAGAAGATGGACAGATCAGACTTCAGGTGGAGGAGATCCGGGACAGCAGGAATAACTACAGAAAGTATCATTTTACAGTCAGCGATAACGGATTTGGCATGAGTCAGGGGTTTCTGGAAAAAATATTTGTGCCTTTTGAGAGGGAGACCAGATTCGGGGCGGCAAATGTAGCAGGTACCGGTCTGGGAATGCCTATTGTCCACGACCTTGTCCAGAAGATGGAAGGCACCATACAGGTGACCAGCGAGTTGGGAAAAGGTTCGGTATTTCAGGTGATCCTTCCCCTGCAGCTTCATGAAGGAATAGAAGTACAAGGAGAGGAGACAAAAGAGGATAAGGCCGGACCCGTCGAAAAAGAGGAGCTGGACCTGGCAGGTATGGAGGTACTCCTTACGGAAGACAACGAGATCAATATGGAGATTGCAGCAGAGCTCCTGGAGGCCTGCGGGTTGAAGATTACCAAGGCATGGAACGGAAAAGAAGCTTTTGACATTTATCTGAACCATGATCCCTATTACTTCGACTTTATTCTCATGGATATGCAGATGCCGGTGATGGATGGGTGCCAGGCCGCAGAGCGCATCCGGAAGTCCGGCAGAGCCGATGCAGAACAGATTCCCATTATAGCTGTGACTGCCAATGCTTTTGCTGAGGACATTGCTTTGACGAAAAAGGCGGGAATGAACGCCCATATTTCCAAACCCATTGATTTTCGGATTTTGAAAAAAACCATGGCCGATTTAAAAAAAGGAAAAAACTAACATCGGAAAATAAAAGAAACTGCCCATGTGCCCCCAAAATTGTCTTTTTTCGGATCACATGGGCAGTTTTTTCAGGTACTGCTGATATGTTTTTGAAACTCTTCGGACTCCAGAGGACGGTCAAAATAGAATCCCTGCATAAGTGTGATACCCATTTCCAGCATTTTCTGATAGGTCTCTTCAGTTTCCACACCTTCTGCGCAGAGGTTGATCCCCAGGCTGCTGCCCAGGTCGCAGAGACATTTGAGAAAGATCTGATTATAGGTGTCTTTGCTGATATGCTGGATGTATTCCCGGTCTATTTTGATCTGGGAGATCGTCAGCCGCTTTAAATATGTGAAGCTGGAATAACCTGTCCCGAAATCGTCCAGGGCTACGCCTGCTCCCATATCCCGAAGTTCCCGGCAGAACTGATCGGCAATCTCGAAATTGTTGATCAGGGAGGTTTCCGTCAGTTCAAAGACCAGCCACTGGGGAGACAGTTCAAACTCCTGACAGCATTTGCGGATATAGGAGATCAGATCCTTATCTGATACCTGCTGGGCGGAAATGTTGATGTTCATATAGAGAGGAAAGCCCATTTTATGCCAGTTTCCGCATTCTTTAACGGCCTGTTTCACGATCCATCTGCCCGTAGTCAGGATCAGATCGGAATACTCCAGCGCTTCGATAAGTTCTTCCTGGGAAACATTGTCCAGATCCGGCGTACTGTATCTGAGGAGCGCTTCCGCCCCGTGCCATATGGTTTTTCCATCCTGGATCTCCATGATCGGCTGAAATACCAGCCGGAAATTTTTCATGCCGTCGGTGACATGCTGACGGAGCATGTGATCCAGGATATATTTTTTATTCAGGCTGTCCATACTTTCACTGCGGAAGAATACCGTCTGATGACGGTTGGATTTTGAACGCATCAGCAGAGCCATGTTGGCGTTTTGCAGCAGCTCTTCACTGGTTGTACCGTTCTGGGGATAAATGGCTACCCCGATATTTGCCCGGATAAAGAGCACATGGCCTTCCAGAGTCCGTTCCCGGCTGAGATACATCTGGAAAGGAACCAGTTTTTCCAGGATCTGTTCCTGGGTGTTTTCACGGATATGGACAAGAAATTCATCGCCCTCCAGACGATAGACTCCCAGGTTGTCGCTGATGTACAGGTTAATGATCCGGGTAAATTCCACCAGGATCTTATTGGCAAAATCCCTTCCGAAAATCTCATTGAAAATTTTGAAATTATGGATATCAATGCACAGGATACTGCCGGTTGCAGAGGGGTCTTTCAGATATTCCCGCATATCTTTTTCAAAACAGTTCCGGTTTTTCAGGCCGGTGAGCATATCATAGTACAGGATATTTTTCAGCTTTTCTTCATAAGCTTTCTGCGCAGTAATGTCCACGAGAGAACCGGCGATCATGAGGGGATTTCCATTTTCATCATGCATTCCCTTGCCCTGGCATCGTATCCAGATCACTGTGTTAAATTTGGTCTTTACCCGGTATTCGGCTTTGTGATATTTACTTTTTCCACTCAAAAAAGGAGCGAAAGAATCCAGAAAAACGCTTCGGTCTTCCGGAAGGATAAAGCCCAGAAGACGGTCCATGGCATTGGAAAAAGTATTGTTTTCAAGAGGCAGCACATCCACGGCCTTTGGAGAAAAGGTGCACACATTATTTACCAGATCCAGTTGATAGATATAGTCTGTGCTTCCCTCCAGGATCAGTTGATTGACCGATTCAGCCTGCCTCAGCTGGCGGATGGTTTCTTCCAGCTGGAGATTGTGGTCATGGGTAAGATCAAAATTCAGATGGCCGATACCCAGGATATAGCCGGAATCCTCCAGTGGCATCATCACGATCAGGATATTGGCGATGCATCCGTCTTTGACAATATCCAGATGGCTGTCTGTTTTTGATTTTTTCTTTTCTTTCAACAGTGCCAGATCATGGAGAAAAACGCTCCGGCTGGCGCTGGTAAAGTAATTCAGAAGCTGATCCAGGGAGATCCGGCCTTTTTTAGGCTGATCCGGATTATGGAAGACCTCTGCCATACCCTCGCTCAAAAGGACCTGATTCTTCTCAAAATCTAAAAGGAAGGTCTCTGAAAACATTTCATCAGGAATGTTCTTGATCTGAAGTTTTTCATTTAAATCTTTAATGTAAAAATATTCATTCTGCATATACGTTTCTCCGACAAAATTTGACATAATATATGTCCTTTATTATATACCAGATCCACGGCTTTTTCTACCCTCTGTTCAGGGATCCGTTGCCTTGACACCCCTGTCTTTTCTATTATATACTGAAAATATATAAGGAGCAGATAAATGAGTGAATCGATAATTGAAAGACATCTGAAAAGAATGACGGTTTTGGTGGTGGTGATCAGTCTTGCGATCATGGGAGCAGGAGGGATCGTCACCCTTTCTTTGAACCGTGTGCAGCAGGAAGGGATCGACAGCAGGATCCAGGGTGAGGTGGAAGCCTATAAGGAAGATCTGGAACAGAAGATCCAGGCAGATTTCCAGACCATTTATACCCTGTCTGCTTTTCTGGAATTTAATCAGGGATTAAATAAAGAGAATTTTTCCAGAGGACTGCTGGAATCCAGCAATCACAACAATTTTGTGCGTATGGGATATTTCCGTCAAAATGGCAGAGGGGTCCGGGTGACCAGCGGAAAGGATATAGAGACAGATGTAAATCTGGAGGAGACCGGTACCAAGCTGAAGGAGACTATATACCGGGCTTTGGAAGGAGAAGAGTCTTTTTCCGGCATTTCTTATGATGAAGAGCTGGGAAAAAAAGTGATCGGATATGCGGTTCCCGTATACCGCGGCGGAGAGATCATTGGAGCGCTGGTTGCTACGGAAGCAGCCGATTCTCTTAAGGACGTCCTGAACGGAAAGAATATTTTCGGGGGAAATGGTTTTATCCGGCTGATCGACAGCCAGGGGAACTATGTGCTGCCTGACGGTGAAGAAAATATTTATTCCGGCGATTATTTTTCTGCGGAAGAAAGAGGGCAGATCGAAGAGGCGCTGAGTACAGGAAAAAGCGTTTTTTCTTCAGTAAGATATAAAGGAAATTTATACAGGATCTATATTGTAAATACAAAGATCCGGGACTGGAGTCTTATTGGCCTGGAAGCGGTAAATGAATCTAATAAATTTGCCAATCAGTCCATACTGATCACCAGGACTGCCTTTTCCCTTGTCCTGGTGATGGTGATCCTGCTTATATTTTACGGATACCGGATGCTGAAGAAAAAGAACCGGGAACTGATCCGGTATGCCTATTATGATCCTCTCACCGGAGCCTTCAATTCAGAAAAATTCCAGCAGGAGCTGACAGAGGCAATGAAAGGGCAGGAGAGCCGGGCGCTGGCCGGGCTGAACATCCGGCAGTTTAAATTTATCAATGAGATATTCGGGCGAAATCAGGCGGATAGTCTCCTGTGCCATGTGAAAGATGTTCTGGAAAACAGTATGGAAGAAGGAGAATATTTCTGCAGAAATTCTGCGGATATGTTCCTGATGCTTTTTAAAAACAGTGATAAAGAGATCATCCGGGAAAGGATCCGGAAGATCATGGGGGAGATCGCTGCTTTTTCTGCAAACTGGAGACGAAATTATGAAATACAGATGTACTGCGGTGTTTCCCTGATCCCTCAGGGAGAGAAAGCAGATACGGCTACCATGCAGACTACCCATACTATGTTTGCGCTGGAAAAGGCCAGGACTCTGCCAAGGAACAGTATCTGGTTTTATGACCAGGATCTGCATCAGGAGGAAATCCTTCAGAATTATGTGGAATCCCGTATGAATCAGGCCCTGGGATCAGGGGAATTCAAGATGTACCTCCAGCCTAAATTTGACTTGAAAACCGGGAAGCTGGCAGGGGCGGAAGCGCTGGTCAGATGGATCCCGGAGGATGGAAAAGTGATCTATCCCGGTCAGTTTATCCCTATATTTGAAAGAAACGGCTTCTGTGCGGCTCTGGATATGTATATGACGGAACAGGTATGCCGTCAGCTGCGCCAGTGGATGGACGAAGGGATCCCCATGATCCCTGTGTCTGTAAATCATTCTAAGATCCTTTTCTATGAGGCGGATTATACTCAAAGGATGGAGAAGCTGATCAGGAAATATCAGGTACCGGCCCGATGGATCACACTGGAGATCCTGGAAGGTCTTGCCATGGAAAATATAGATAAGCTGAACCAGGTGATCTGCAGTCTGAAAAAGATCGGATTTCAGATTTCCATGGACGATTTTGGCAGCGGTTATTCCTCTTTGAACACCCTGGGAAATCTCCGGATCGATGAGCTGAAGCTGGACAAAGGTTTCCTGAAAGAGCTGGAGGGCGCAGACCGGCAAAGACAGAAGATCATCATAGAGCATATCATTGAAATCAGTAAAAGCCTGAAGATCTCAACTGTGGCAGAAGGGATCGAGACCCTGGAAGATCAGCAGATGGTCCGGGATCTGGGCTGTGATCTTGGACAGGGTTATTATTACTGCCGGCCTGTGTCAGCAGAGGAGTTCAATGAGAAATATATGAAGAAGGGGGAGGTTTAGTTTGGCAGAGAAGAGTTTTGTGTATGAGACTTTGCTCCGCTTTCTGGACGGGTATTTTATCCATGGCGACAGGGAGGCTGTACTTCAGATGTCTGCGGAAGATATTTACTGTATCGGAGTACAGGGGGAGGCGCCTGCATTTAATAGAGAAGAGTTTGACAGGCTGCTGCGGCGTCATATCGCAGAGAGTTCATCGGCTGCCGTTTATGAAGTAAACGGGTACAGAGAGAAAAAGATCAGTCCGGGAAACTGGGTCTGTTATAGTGAAATCGAGACGTATATGGATATAGACGGGGAGAAACTGAACCTGTCCTGGTGGGGGATGACCCTGGGGATACAGCAGGTACGGGAAGAATATAAGATCAGCCTCATACACCTGTCGGAGATGAAGAACTGGGCCAAGCGGGGAGAAGCCCTCAGAAAGCTGTATCCGGATGGCGAAAATCCATTTATCGAGTCTTTATACCGCCATCTGGAGGAGTCATCCAGGGATTCTCTCACCGGCCTGTATAACCGGCAGACAGGGGAAAACCTGATCTGCCAGGCGCTGGACAATGGAGGCGAATATATTTTCCTTCTGATGGATATTGACAATTTTAAAGCTGTCAATGATGTATACGGCCATCTGAAAGGAGATATCATGCTGAAATACGTGGCGGATAAAATACGGAAATCCTTCAGGGATACAGATGTGATCTTCCGTTTGGGAGGAGATGAATTTGTGGTCTTTATCTATCCCTGTAAAAACCGTCAGGCAATTGAGAAAAAACTGGAAAAGATCATGGAGGACTATGATAGAAATATTCAGGAGGAGTTCCCCCATATTTCCTCTGCCTTGTCCTGGGGCGGGGTCTTCAGTGAAAAGAAAAGGACCTTTACGGAACTTTATCAGAGAGCAGACAAGATCATGTATCAGGTGAAGCGCAGGGGAGGAAAGGGATATCTTATCGAGGAGGACTAATGGAAAAAAAGGACATTTTAATCGTAGACGATATGGAGATCAACCGGGCGATCCTCAGCCAGATTTTCGCTGACAGAAATCAGATCCTGGAAGGGGAAAACGGTCTTGAAGCAGTACAGATCCTGGAGGAGCGCCGGGAACATATTGCGGCGGTCCTGTTAGATATCCTGATGCCTGTAATGGACGGATTTCAGGTTATGGAAAAGATGAAAGACATGGGACTGATGGAGAAGATCCCGGTGTTCCTCATTACTGCAGATTCCTCAGAAGAGAGCATGCGCCGGGGATATCAGCTGGGAGCCATGGACATTATTGAGAAGCCTATCGTGCCTTATTTCGTAAGGCGGAGGGTGGAGAGCGTCATGGAACTTTTTGCGGCAAGGGAACGGCTCAGCCATGTGGTGGAACTTCAGGGACAGAAGCTGCGCAGGCAGGAACAGGAGATCCTGAACCTGAACTACTCTATTATTGAAAGCCTGTCAACTGCCATTGAGTTCAGAAGCGGAGAATCCGGAGAACATGTAAAGCGGATCCGCCGTCTGACCCGGCTTCTTCTGGAAGAGCTGGGAAGAACAGGCAAAAAGGAGTACGTTTTTTCAGACCGGGAGATCCAGGAGATCTCCCAGGCATCTATTATGCATGACGTGGGGAAGATCGCCATCAGCGATCTGATCCTGAATAAACCGGGAAGGCTGACCGATGAGGAATTTGAGATCATGAAAAGCCATACGGTCATGGGCTGCCAGGTACTGGAGCAGATCCCTCAGTATAAAAATAACCGGCTTTATCAGTATGCCTATGATATCTGCCGCCATCACCATGAAAGGTGGGACGGCAAAGGCTATCCGGACGGGCTTAAAGGCAGGGAGATCACCGTCTGGTCTCAGGTGGTATCTGTGGCAGACGTGTTTGACGCATTGACAAATAAACGAGTCTACAAACCTGCTATTCCCGTTCCGGAAGCTATGGATATGATCTTTAGCGGACAGTGCGGGGCGTTTAATCCGGAGCTGCTGGAAGCTCTGGAAAAGATCCTGCCTCAGATAGAAGGAAAGATGTAGGAAGATTCCCCGGACCGGAAGAAGCAGCAGAAGTCCCGGTCAGGGACCTTAGAAAAGGACGTGAGAAGATGGAAGAGCATAAGAAACAACAGTTGACAGAGGCCGGGATCCATGTGGACAGCGGCCTTTCCAGATTTATGGGGAATGAAGGTTTATTCCTGAAATTTTTAAAGAAATTTCTTCAGGATAACAATTATCAGGGCCTGATCCAGGCAGTGGAAAAGGGTGACGTCAGGGAGGCTTTCCGGTTTTCCCATACTTTAAAAGGAGTCTGCGGAAATCTTTCTATGGAGGAACTGTATGCCCTTATATCCAGGCAGACAGAGTATTTCAGAAAAGAGGATTTTCAGGAGGGAGCGGCTATGATGCCGGAAGTCTCCGCGGCTTATGAAAAGGTCCGAAAGGCTATAGAAGAAGCTGTGTAAGGATCGGATAAAAGACAGAAGATATAAAGAAAAAGGAGTACAAAAAGATGAATGAGCGTACAGTTGTGGTCCGCCGCATAGAAGAGGGGATTGCTCTTGACAGGGACTATGTTGCTCTGCCTGAGGACTATGGAAAGGACTCTTATTTTCAGCGTCCGGACATACAGGCGATCCGAAGCCTGGTATTTGAAACTCTGGATATCCTGGAAGAAAAGACGGGATTTCGCAGAAAAATAGAAGAGAGCAGACAGGTAGTGATCAAGCCCAATCTGGTGTCTGTCTACCATCGGAGCGGTATGTTTGAGGAAGATTACCCGGAATCTACAGATCCCAGGGTAATGGATGCGGTAGTGGAATGGGTACAGAAATATAACAAAAAGGTTCTTATTGCAGAATCTTCAGGGAAGCCTATGCCTACGGCCACCAGTTTCCGTATAAGCGGCATGGACCGGATCGCAGGGTACCGGAACACAGGGCTGGTCACTCTGGAAACCTGTCCTGTCCGCAGATATCTGCTGCCAAAGGCAAAGGTAATGAAAGAAGTCCTGATCCCTACCCCCTTTGTGGGCGTTGTGGAGGGAAAAGATTTCTATATTTCTGTGCCAAAACTGAAGACAAATCTCTATACCAGAGTGACTCTGGGCTTTAAAAACGCTATGGGTGTGATCCCCTATGCGCTGCGAGAGAGAAATCATAATTACCGGATCGATGAGAAACTGGCAGATATGCTTTATATACTGCGGCCGGATCTGACTTTAATAGACGGCCTGGTAGGAGGAGAGGGAAATACCCCTGCTCCTGTAGACCCGGTGGATTGCCGTCTCCTTGTGGCAGGAACGGATCCTGTGGCAACAGACCGGGTAGGCTGCCGGATCATGGGCTTTGATCCGGATGAGATCCCCCTGTTCCGGGAAGTAGGGAAGAGAGGTTTTTACCATGGAGAGGCTCAGGTAGACGGAGAGGTCCCTGTTTTCCACTTCCGGCCGGCGGACCCCAGTCTTCTGGGAGATACCTTCCATAAGCATTTTCCCAATATCCTGGTACTGGCGGGCCACAGTCTGCCCCAGGCGCCAAAGATCCGGGATCCTTATACAGTGACTCCTGAAATAGCCCGAGAACTGGAGGGCGCCTGCAGAGGCGGCTGTCTGGCAGCTCTGCGTTCCGGCTTTGAGTATATCGTTTATTCTACAAAGAAAAACAGGGATCGTCAGATTGCTGTGATCATTGGTTCCGGAGTTCCCATCGACGGAAAAAAATGGTGGTTTGACCGGGATGGAAAGCCTTATGAAGAAGAAAAGGTGAGAAACCTGGAGATGCCCATCCTTACAGTAGGAAACTGCGGGGAAGTGTTAAAAGATGTGGCTTCTTACAGAAGTCCCGGCTGCTGCAGTCCTTCTGCCTGTATGCTGGCTGCCACAGCGGCGATGAAAGTGCCATTCCCGCTGCTTTCCCTGAAAAATCATTATTTCGGGATCTTTGGCCTGGACGCGGTAAGGATGGTGCTGAAAAGAACAGCCCTGTCTCTTCGCGGTATCTGGATCGACTGCCCCAGCCGCCATGTGGATCAGATCTATCCGGTGCCGAAGGTTTCAGATAAGTATAAAGACAGAGACTTTATTCCCTGGCCTCTGCCAAAGATGAACTGGAAGATGAGAAAAAAGATGGCGGGAGATCAGCTGAGGATCCTGAAGCTGTGACAGAGTATCGGATGAGAAAAATTAAAAATTTATAAAAAGAAATGAAAATATTGTATACAGAATTGAGTGCCTTCTTTTTTTGTGCTATGATAAAAATAATGTTTGTCTGAAAAAGCAGAAGTATGGAGAAAGAAAGGTGAAATACAGCAACATGAGAAAAAGACAGAAGCCGGAGCCAAAACCTTCTGAAAAAAATATAAAATTTCCGGTAGAACCTGTGAAGGCGGATTACCTTTACGGACTGACCAAGAAACAGGTACAGGAGCGGGCGGCAGCGGGATGGAGCAATGAAGAAGTAGGCAGTGTCAGCCTGAGCACCAAAGATATTGTCAAGAAAAACGTATTTACCTATTTTAACCTGATATTCGCAGTCCTGGCAGTGCTGGTGTGCCTGTCAGGTTCTTTCCGGGATCTGACTTTCCTGCCGGTGATCCTGCTGAATACTGTAGTGGGGATCGTCCAGGAGATCCGGGCGAAAAATGTTCTGGAAAAGATGAATATGCTCAATGCCCCCAAGACCGATGTGGTACGGGAAGGAAAGATTCGTTCTATAGATTCCACCCATCTGGTCCGGGACGATATCGTCATATTTAATACAGGAAATCAGATCTGCGCGGACGCAGTGGTATGTTCCGGCGAAGTGCGGGTAAACGAGTCTCTTCTTACAGGAGAATCCGAGGAGATCGTAAAGAAAGAAGGAGATCCTCTTATGTCCGGAAGCTTTATTGTTTCCGGAAAATGTTATGCCCGTCTGGAAAAAGTTGGGGATGAATCTTATATTTCCAGACTGACCCTGAAGGCGAAAGCCATGAAGGATGAGGAACAGTCTGAGATGATCCGTTCCCTGGATAAGCTGGTGAAAACTGTGGGTATTGCTCTGATACCTATCGGGATCATTCTTTTTATACAGAGCTTTTTTATCAGCCATGAAGGTTTCCAGGGAAGTATTACTTCAATGGTGGCGGCGGTGATCGGCATGATCCCGGAGGGTCTTTATCTGCTGACAACAGTGGCTCTGGCCCTGAGCAGCGTCCGGCTGGCTATGAACAAGGTGCTGCTCCACGATATGAAGAGTATTGAGACCCTGGCCAGGGTCAATGTCCTTTGCGTGGACAAGACCGGGACCATTACGGAAAATGCTATGACGGTTCAGGATATTGTTCTTCTGGACGAGGAACAGGATATGGACAATGTAAAGGGGATCCTGTCAGACTTTGTCCAGGCCATGGGAGAGGATAACAGCACCATGGCGGCAATGAAGCAGTATTTTACGGAATATAAAGGGGAAAAACCTTTAAAGATCATTTCCTTCTCTTCCGCGAATAAATACAGCGGCGCTGTGTTTGAGTCCGGGAATTTTGTCCTGGGGGCTCCGGAATTTGTCCTGGGAAGCGCCTATGAGGCCTATCAGGATACTATCGAGGAATATTCCGCCAAGGGATACCGGGCTCTGATCTTCGGAACCTATGAGGAAGAACTTAATGGAAAGAAACTTCAGGGACAGGTGGATCCCTGGGCTCTGATCCTGCTGATGAACCGGATCCGGGAGGAAGCTCCGGCGACTTTTGAATACTTTAACCGCCAGGGCGTGGAGGTGAAAGTGATCTCCGGGGATAATCCCCTTACAGTATCAGAGACTGCCAGACAGGCAGGGATCGCCGGAGCCCAGCGGTATGTGGATGCAAGAACCCTGAAGACAAAGGAGGAGCTGGAAGAAGCTGCCGTAAATTATACGGTATTCGGACGGGTGCTGCCGGAACAGAAGAGACAGCTGGTACGGGCCCTTCAGAGGAAAGGCAAGACTGTAGCCATGACAGGAGACGGTGTCAATGATGTGCTGGCCTTAAAGGATGCAGACTGCAGCGTTGCCATGGCTTCAGGAAGCGAGGCTGCCATGCAGGCGGCTCAGGTGGTCCTTCTGGAATCAGATTTTTCCAAGATGCCGGAGGTAGTGGCAGAAGGAAGAAGAGTGGTAAATAATATCCAGCAGTCTGCCAGTCTGTTCCTGGTAAAGAATATTTTCTCTTTCCTGTTGTCACTGGTATCCATTATCTTTGTATTTACCTACCCTCTGGGACCTTCCCAGATTTCTCTGATCAGTATGTTTACTATCGGCATACCGGGATTCTTCCTGTCCCTGCAGCCGAATAAAAATGTGATCAAAGGTCATTTTCTCCAGAATGTGCTGCTGAAGGCCCTTCCGGCAGGTCTGACTGACGTACTGGTAGTGGCGGCTCTGGCGATCTTTTCCCAGACCTTCGGAGTCAGCGGGGGGGATCTGTCTACGGCGTCTACCATGCTGCTGGCGATCGTGGGATTTATGATACTGTTTAAGATCTGCAAGCCAATGAACATGCTCCGGGGAGTGATCTGTGTGGGATGTATCATCGGCTTCCTGGCAAGCTGTTTCCTGTTTCCGGGATTGTTCGGCATTTCTTCTATGTCAACAAAATGCGTTATGCTCTTTGTAGTATTTTCTATTGCCACAGAGCCGATCTTGCGGTATCTCACAAAGTTTAACGAGTTTATTCAGAATATGTACGCAAACAGAGATATGTATAAGAAAAAATTTCTGTCTGTAAAAAACGCTTTGCAGAAGGAAGAGTAGAAAATTTTATACAATATGACAATATATATTGAAAAAACAGGGATTTTATTATAACATATATATATAAAATCCGAGTCCTGTAAAGAGGAAACAGGACCATGCCGAGATGATCTTTCGGCGAGGGTATTGACCGCTTGAATCAATGCCTCCCGTGTTTGGAAAGGATTTTCATGTAACAGCAGTTATGTCCTTTTATTTTCAGGACAATTGGCTATTTGTGAAATGCAAGGGAGGGCATGTTATGGGTACATCTTATAACGGAAAAATGGCCAGGATTAATCTGTCCACAGGCGAGATTCGGGTGGAGCCTCTGGACATGGAGCAGGCAGTAAAATTTATTGGCGGCAGAGGACTTGGGACAAAAATTTTATATGATGAAGGAGTGGCAAAAGCAGATCCCCTGTCTCCGGAAAACAAGCTGATCTATATTACAGGCCCGATGACAGGCACTGCTTCCCCTACGGCGGGACGGTATATGGTAGTGACCAGATCACCTCTTACCGGAATGATTGCATGTTCCAATTCCGGGGGAAAATGGGGAGGAAAGCTGAAGTATGCAGGATGGGACGGATTGATCGTAGAAGGGAAAGCAGAGAAACCGGTTTATATCCATGTTGAGGATGATAAGATCCAGATCCTGGATGGGACTCCCTATACGGGAATGATGAGTGAGGCGGTGGATGACGCCTTAAAGGCAGTCCATCCCGGATGTTCCGTATTGAATATCGGTCCTGCAGGAGAGCATCTTTCTCTTCTGGCTGCTATTATGAATGACAAAGACAGAGCAGCGGGAAGAAGCGGGGTAGGCGCAGTCATGGGTTCCAAAAACCTGAAAGCTATCACAGTGACCGCCAGCAGAAAGGTAATACCTCCTTATGATGAAGCTGCTTTAAAAGAGGCTTCCCGGGAGTGCGGTCATATGCTCCGGGAAAACGGAGTGACCGGCGGCGGACTTCCCACCTATGGAACGGCAGTTCTGGTAAACATCATTAATAATACCGGTTCTTTCCCTACAAGAAACTGGCAGGAATCTTATTTTGAAGATGCAGATGATATTTCCGGGGAAACCCTGAAAGATACCTATCTTGTAAGGAATGCGGCATGTCACCGCTGCCCTATTGCCTGCGGAAGAGTTGTAAAGATCGACGACAAGGTAGTAGGGGGACCGGAATACGAGCCTTTGTGGGCTTATGGTGGAAACTGCGGATTAAAAGATCTGGATGCTATTGACCGGGCCAATATGTGGTGTAATGAATATGGCCTGGACGCGATCTCTACTCCCTGTACCATCGCCGCGGCTATGGAGCTTTATCAGATGGGCGTCATCACAGAAGAGGAATGCGAGGGTGTTCCTCTGGTGTGGGGAAGCTCGGAAGCCATTATTGAATGGACGAAGCGTATGGGAGAGGGAAGCAGTCCTCTGGCAAGGCTTATGGCAGACGGATCCTATCGTCTCTGTGAGCACTATGGACATCCGGAGATATCCATGAGCGTGAAAAAGCAGGAAATGCCTGCCTATGATGCCCGCGGGATCCAGGGGATCGGCATTACCTATGCTACCAGCAATCGGGGCGGCTGTCATGTCCGCGGATATCTGATCTCGCCGGAGGTGCTGGGTCTGCCTGAACAGCTGGACCGGACCACGATAGAAGGAAAGGCGAAATGGTGTATGACTTTCCAGGATCTGACCGCGGTGATCGATTCCATGGGGCTGTGCCTGTTCTCATCTTTCGCTCTTGGGGCGCCTCAGTATGCAAAACTTCTTAATGCAGCTACAGGAACGGAATATACCCCCCAACAGCTGTTAGAAGTAGGAGAAAGGATCTATAATCTGGAAAGACTGTTTAATAAGGCAGCAGGAATGAAGCCGGAAGATGACCGTCTGCCCAAGAGGCTGATGGAAGAACCTATTAAAGAAGGACCTTCCAAAGGTATGGTCAGCCAGATCAAGCTGACCTTGCCGCAGTATTACCAGGCAAGAGGCTGGATAGATGCATTTCCTACGAAGGAGACCCTGGACAGACTGGGACTTGTAGAACAGTAAATCCAGAATTTGACAATGAGAGACGGAGCCGCTTAAATCGTGGCTCCGTTTTTTGGCATAAAGGGACAGGAGAAAGTTATGATAGAGGTACGTTTATTTGCGACTTTTCGTGAAGGAAGGGAAAAGATCAGCTATGTAGAACCTGAGAAAGCGAAAAATGGAGAGGATATATGCAGATTATATCAGATCCCCTGTGAAGAAGTGGCGATCTTCCTTATTAACGGCAGGCATTCAGACCTTCAGAAACCAATAAAGGACGGGGATATCCTCGCTCTTTTTCCTCCTGTGGGAGGTGGCTGAATATGTATGAAAGGCAGATGATCCTTCCGGAAATCGGAGAGGAAGGACAAAGGCGCATCAGAGAAAGCCGGGTCACCGTGATAGGGGCCGGAGGGCTGGGATCTCCCGTGGCATTGTATCTCTGGTATGCCGGCGTGGGAAAGCTGAGGATCATAGATGGAGACAGGGTTTCTCTGTCTAATCTGAACCGCCAGATCCTATATGGAAAGGAGGATCTGGGGAAAGCAAAAAGCCAGAGTTCTGTCAGACACCTTTCAGATCTGAGAAAAGGTGAAGGACAGGAAGCAGAAGGAATAGAATGTTTTTTTAAGGAAGAAAACGGGAGGGAACTACTGGCAGATTCTCAGGTAGTCGTTGACTGTGTGGACAATCAGAAAACCAGACTGGCGGCAAATAAGATCTGTATTTCCATGGGGATCCCTCTGGTAGAAGGAGGCGTACATGGATTTTACGGCTATGTGATGACGGTCGGAAAGGACAGCGCCTGCCTTGGCTGTCTGGGCTATAGGAGAGAAGAGGGCAGAGATGATGTTCCGGCTTTGGGACCGGCGGCAGGAGTGATCGGGAGCCTTCAGGCTATGGAAGCTCTGAAACTGATCACAGGGGCAGGAAAACCTTTATATAACAGGATCCTTTCTTATGATGGTCTGGAAGGAGAGTTCGATATAGTGCCGGTATTTCCTGATCCGGAGTGCCCTTTTCATCAAAGAAAGACTGACAGAACAAAAAAGAGAAACGGGGAAGTCTTATGATCGACAGATTTGGAAGAAAAATTGACTATGTACGGATTTCGGTAACAGACAGATGTAATCTTCGCTGCTGTTACTGTATGCCTGAGGAGGGAGTTCCTATGGTGGACCATGAAGATATCCTCAGGTACGGGGAGATTGTAAAGCTTGCGGAGATTTTTGCTTCTCTGGGTATTGAGAAGATCAAACTCACCGGAGGAGAACCTTTAGTAAGGAAAGATCTATGGCAGCTGACAAAAAAGCTCAAAGAGATCCCCGGTATACGTCAGGTGACATTGACAACAAATGGGATCCTTCTAAAGGAACAGATGAGGGAGCTTGCGCAGGCAGGGATAGATGGAGTGAATATCAGTCTGGATACACTGCGAGAGGAAGAGTATTATCAGATCTCCCGGAGAAGAGAACTGAAACGGGCGTGGGAAGGATTTCAGGAAGCTTTAAAATATCCGGAAGTAACGGTAAAGATCAACTGCGTCCCTATGGGGCAGGATACAGAAAGTCTTCTGGAAATCGGAGCCTTGGCAAAAGATTATCCTGTTCATGTAAGATTTATTGAGATGATGCCTATCGGGCTGGGAAAAGAATGGAAAGGTAAAACAGAAAAAGAGATAAAAGAATTGCTGGAAAACAGGTTTGGCAGGTGCAGGCCCTTTCAGGGAGTTTTGGGAAATGGACCTGGTCACTATATTTCTTTTGAAGGCTTTCAGGGAAAGATCGGGTTCATCAGTGCGGTGAGTCATAAATTCTGCAGTTCCTGCAATCGGATACGGCTGACCTCCCAGGGCTATTTAAAGTCCTGCCTCCAGTATGATATAGGGGAGGATCTCAGAGAGCCTCTGAGAAGAGGTGAACCGGAGGAAAAAATAAAAGCCCTTATTGTAAAGGCGATAGAAAAAAAGCCGGAAGGCCATATGTTCGGTCTGGCAAACAAAGAAAATCAGGAACAGAAGATCATGTCCCAGATTGGAGGATAAATATGGGAACAGTGAAAGCGGTATGTATCAGTGAAAAGAAAGGAACTCCTAAAAAGAATATAGGAGAGGCTTTATTTATAGAGGATTACGGCGTGGAGAAAGACGCTCATGCAGGAAAATGGCATCGCCAGGTAAGCCTGCTTTCGTATGAATCCATCGAGGATTTTAAGAAGAGAGGAGCTGTGGTGGAGGACGGCGCCTTTGGGGAAAATCTTATAGTTTCAGGTTTTGACTTTAAAAATCTCCCGGTGGGGACCAGATTTATATGTGGGGATGTAGTGCTGGAAATGACCCAGATCGGCAAACAGTGCCACCAGGGATGTGCGATCCAGAAAATAACAGGAGACTGTATTATGCCCCGGGAGGGAGTTTTTGCCAGAGTCCTGAAAGGAGGAAGGATTTCTGTGGGGGATGAAATGAGGATCCTGGAGGATGACCGGTAAGGAGAAGGCTTCTAGAGCAGTGATAAACTGCAGAAGATAAATTAAAAAAAGGGAGGTTTTTACATGAGAAAAAAAACTGTAGGGATGCTTTTGGGAATGGTGATGGCCCTCAGCCTGACAGCGGGATGCGGCGGACAGTCACAGGAAAACCATAATGACACAGCCGGGGAAACCGGCACACAAGAGCAGACGGCGCAGGAAACGGAAGAAAGCCAGGACCAGGAAGCCTCTGTACAGGAGGACAAGGGGCAGTTGATGATGGCAACGACTACCAGCACAGCAGATACCGGACTGCTGGACTATCTGGCGCCGATCTTCCAGGAAGATACCGGCTATGAACTTCTCTGGGATGCAGTAGGAACAGGAGAAGCTTTGAAAATGGGAGAAAACGGGGATGTGGACATTGTACTGGTCCATGCAAAAGCCAGCGAAGAAGAATTTGTCAATAACGGATATGGAGTAGAGAGATTCCCGGTTATGTACAATGATTTTATTGTTGTAGGGCCTGCAGAACCCATAGCCGCTACTGAAGATATCCGGACGGTTTTTCAACAGATTATAGATGAACAGCTTTCCTTCGTTTCCAGAGGAGATGACTCAGGAACGGATAAAAAGGAAAAGACGATCTGGGCAGATCTGGGACTGGATCCGGCACAGGATCCGAATTATCTGGAATCCGGACAGGGCATGGGCGCTACGCTTACTATGGCGGGAGAGATGCAGGCCTACTGTCTTACAGATAGAGGCACGTATCTGAAAATGAAAAAAGATGCGGATGTTCCCCTGGATCTGGAGATCGTCTGCCAGGGAGATGAAAATCTTCTGAATCAATATGGGGTTATCGCAGTGAATCCGGAAAAGTATCCGGAAGTAAATAACGAAGGAGCCAACGCTTTTATTGAATGGATCTGTTCTGATGAAATACAGAAACTGATCGGAGAGTATGGAGTGGAAGAATATGGAGAGGCTTTGTTTGTTCCAAATGCGGGAACGGATGCATAAGACCTGGAGAGATATATGCTGAAGACATTATTTGACGAGATTTTTTCTGATGTGGGAGTTTACAGCGCGATCCTGGTCACTCTCCGTATGGCTGTGACTTCTACATTTCTTTCAGCAGTACTTGGAACATTTCTGGGCCTGGTCATGGAGAGATATTCTTTTCCGGGAAAAAGGCTGGCAGTCCGTATTAACAGGACTCTTATGGGAGTCCCGCCTGTAGTGGTGGGACTCCTGGTTTATATGCTGACTATGAGAAGAGGACCTTTGGGAAAACTGGAATTGCTTTTTACCGTAG
Organism: Candidatus Blautia stercorigallinarum; assembly: GCA_019112785.1. GTDB lineage: Bacteria > Bacillota > Clostridia > Lachnospirales > Lachnospiraceae > Blautia > Blautia stercorigallinarum. The sequence continues at coordinate 4,926 of DXIQ01000086.1, read as the reverse complement.
AAGGGATGATCCTGGCTCAGACCATCATTATTACGCCTATTATCTGTGGAATGGTATATACCTATGCCGCCAAGACCGCCCCGGGGATCCGGGTATTTGCAAAGACTATGGGAGCGGGAAAACTGCAGACGGATCTGCTGCTGCTTAAAGAAATGAAACATGAGATCTATTTTGCTGTTGTCACAGGTTTTGGACGATCGATCAGTGAAGTAGGCGCTGTCATGCTGGTAGGAGGGAATATCAAAGGCCACACCCGGACTATGACTACAGCAATTTCATTGTTGAAAAGCCAGGGGATTTTTACGGAAGGACTTACCCTGGGGATCCTGCTGCTGATCATGGCCTTTATTCTTCAATGTATGGCTGATTTTTTCCGGAAGGAGTCGCAGGAAGATGAAAATTATTAATGTGGAGAAAAAGATCGGCGGTTTTGTTCTGGAAACTGGCTGCGTCCAAATAGAGACCGGCTGTATCCATGGATTTATCGGCAGTAATGGCAGCGGGAAAACTACGCTGGCGAAACTGATCATGGGAATCCTGGAGCCGGACAGAGGCAGGATCGATTATGGAGATCTTACCATGAGGGATATCACCATGACCAGCCAGAGGCCCTATCTCCTTCATGACACAGTGTATGAAAATATTGTATATCCTCTGAAGATCCGCAGGATCAAACCGGATAAAAGGGCTGTGCTTGATATGCTTGAGGCATGCGGTATGGGCGGAAAGGAGAAGCAGAGCGCCAGAAGCCTTTCAAGCGGTGAACGGCAGAAAGTGTCTATGCTCCGCGCCATGTGTTTTCACCCCCGTCTGGTGATCATAGATGAAACCTTATCTAATCTGGATCCGGACAGCGTGGATTTTTTTGAAAAGCAGATCCGGAAGATGAACCAGGAAGAAGAAAACACCTGGATCCTGATCAGTCACCGCCTCAGTCACATAGGAAAAATGTGCGGGAGGATCCATGCTCTGGATAAAGGAAAAATTATTCAAAGCGGCAGAGCGGAAGAGGTATTATTTCATTCTCCGGTTCCGGAGGTACAGAGATTTCTAAAGGGAGAGATGCTTTCTTTTCCCGGAACGGATATAAATGAAAGATGATTTAAGGGGGGAACAGATTATGAAACTTCTGAAGGTAGATACTCTGGAGCAGGCAAGAGAAAAACTGCTTGCCCAGATTACCTGGGATATGGGGAAAACAGAAAAGATCCCTGTAGAAAAAAGCGGGGGAAGGATCCTGGCCTGTGATGTTCTGGCGGAAAGTCCTCTTCCCTATTTTCCAAGAGCCACAGTAGACGGTTATGGAGTGAGGGCGGCAGATACACAGGGAGCGGGAGAGAGTATACCGGTATTTTTGGAAGTGAAAGAAGAAGTAGAGATCGGTACAGTCCCTTCTTGCGAAATTACCGGAGGGACCTGCGCTTATGTACCTACAGGGGGAATGATCCCCAGGGGAGCAGACGCCATGGTAATGGTTGAATATACAGAGCCATTTGACACTTCTCACATAGCGGTCTACTCTTCGGTTCCTTCCGGTGCGGGGATCCTTCAGATCGGAGAAGATGTGGAAAAAGACCAGATCATTCTCACCAGGGGAACCAGGCTGGGGGCTGCGCAGATCGGAGCCCTGGCGGGAAACGGTATAAGAGAGGCAGAGGTCTATAAGCCCCTGAAAGTTACTATCCTATCTACAGGAGACGAGCTTACAGAGCCGGGCTGCCCTTTAAAACCAGGCTGTATTTACGACATCAATACCCCTGCTCTTGCCAGGATGGGAGAAGAAATGGGATTTGAGATCGTGCATACCCAGGTACTGCCGGATCGGGAAGAAGTGATAGAACAGGCCTTGAGGCAGGGACTAAGGTCCAGTGATCTGATCGTGATCTCAGGAGGAAGCTCTCAGGGGAAAAAGGACATGACCAGCAGGATCCTGGACAGGATTTCCAATCCCGGGGTTTTTACCCACGGGCTTGCTTTAAAACCGGGAAAACCAACGATCCTTGGGGTGGACAAAGAGTCTGAATCGGTTCTTATGGGGCTTCCGGGGCATCCTGGCGCGGCCCTGGTGGTATTTCGCCTTCTGGCAGGCTGGCTGGAAAGACAGAGGACAGGCTGTCCCGAAAAGCCCAGGGTGCCGGCGGTGATGGAGAGTAACGTGCCGGCGGCTCCGGGTAAGGATACCATTTTAATGGTACGTCTTTTTCCGGGAGAAGACGGCGTATATACAGCCCGGCCTGTGCTGGGAAAATCAGGGCTTATGCGTACGCTTACCGGTTCGGACGGCTTTGTGAGGATTCCTTTGGGAAAAGAAGGGCTGAAAACAGGAGAAACCGTTATGGCAGAACTGCTTTAGGAGAGAAAAATGGGAAAGAGAAATTTGTATTTAAAAAACATATCTTTGGAGGAAGCTCTGGAGAAATATGAAAAGGCGCTGGAAAAGGTCCTGACAAAGAAATGGGAGACCATTCCGGTAACAGAAAGCCTGGGGAGGGTAACAAAGGAGGCAGTTTATGCAAAATACTGCTCGCCCTTATATAATTCCGCCGCTATGGACGGTATTGGGGTAATTACAGAGAAAACAAAAGGAGCTACACAGACCAGCCCTGTAGAATTGGTGCAGGGGGAAGATTTTGTGCCGGTAGATACGGGAGATCCTGTCCATCTGCCTTATGACGGCGTGATCATGGCAGAAGATCTTCTGGAAACAGACAAAGAGGACCGGGTCCGGATCACGGAAGCGGCGGCTCCATGGCAGCATATCCGTCCGGTAGGGGAAGACATTGTAGCAGGGGAGATGATCCTGCCGGGACACCACAAAATCAGGGCGATTGATATCGGAGTCCTTCTTTCTGCCGGCATCACGGAGATTTCTGTTGCCTGCCGTCCTTCGGTTGCGATTTTTCCTACAGGGACTGAGATGATCGAGCCGGGGGAAACTCCTGTGGAGGGAAGTATTATTGAGTCCAATTCCAGGATGTTTGAAAATATGGCAAAGGAACAGGGGGCGGAAGCGGTACGTTTTCCTATACTTCCTGACGACTATGATACCATACGGGATGCAGTGGCCCGGGCAGCGAAAGAATATGATATGGTAGTGATCAATGCCGGCTCCAGCGCGGGACGGGAAGATTATACGGTCCATGTTTTAAGAGAACTGGGCGAAGTGATCGTCCATGGAGTGGCCGTTAAGCCTGGAAAACCGGTGATCCTGGCAGTGGTCAATAACAGGCCGGTAATAGGACTTCCCGGCTATCCTGTAAGCGCGTATATCGCCTTTGAAAATTTTGTCAGTCCTGTACTGGCAAAGATGGGAGACTTTCCCCAGGAGAAAAAGCCGGTAATACAGGGAGTAGTCACGAAACGGCTGGTTTCCAGTCTGAAGCACAGGGAATATGTCAGGGTAAAGGTAGGAAAAGTGGGAGATAAGCTGGTGGCCGCTCCTCTTGCCAGAGGCGCAGGAGCGGCAATGTCTCTGGTACGGGCAGACGGATTCTGTATCATACCCCAGAACAGCGAGGGGCTGGAAGCGGGAGAAGAAGCGGAAATCGAGCTTTACCGGGATCTTAGCCAGATTGAAAATACGCTGGTGATCATTGGCAGTCATGATCTGATCCTGGATATTATGGCAGATCTGATGCCACAGATACATCCGGGAATGTTCATATCCAGCACCCATGTAGGCAGCATGGGAGGCCTGATGGCTCTGAAAAGACAGGAAGCCCATATTGCCCCGGTTCATCTTCTGGATGAGACTACAGGAGTTTATAATGAGTCTTATCTGAAGAAAATGTTCAGGGAGCCTATGGTCCTGATCAAAGGTGTGGGAAGGATCCAGGGATTGATGGTAAAACCGGGGAATCCTTTGGGCATAACAGGAATTTCAGATCTGAGAAAAGGACGGTATGTAAACCGTCAGAGAGGCGCAGGCACCCGGATCCTCCTGGATTATCTTCTTGGGAAAGAGGGGATTTCACCGGATGAAATATCAGGATATGGCTGTGAGGCCTCTACACATATGGCAGTTGCCGCACAGGTAGCCGGAGAAGGGGCAGATGCGGGTATGGGAGTCTATTCGGCAGCGAAGGCCATGGGCCTGGACTTTATTCCTGTGGGAAAAGAATCTTATGATTTTGCCCTCTATAAAAAAGATCTGGACACTCCTCTTGTCCAGGCATTTCTGGATATCCTCAGATCCGAAGCATTTCATAAAAAAATAGAAGAATTAGGTGGATATTCCTGGGAAGAAGCCGGGGAGATCAGAGAGATCCTGTAAGATCATACGAAAGGAAGGCCGGAAGATGAGCGGTGATAAGGCACTAGGAAAAGTACTTGCTATTCTTTTATACAGGGAAAAGGGAATGCCGGGAAAATCAGTAAAATCTGTATTGGCGGAAGAAACCTGGGGTTTGGAAGGAGACTGGCATAAGGAGAACAAAGAGCGGCAGATCACAATTCTTCCACGGGAAGCCAGACAAGGGAACCAGGAGGGGTTCTGTCTGAAAAAATTTAAAGAAAATATCCAGACTACAGGTATAGATTTTTCTCAGATCTGCCCGGGAGATCAGATCCGTATAGGGGAGACTGTCATCCAGGTCACCGGCACTCTGAAAAAATGCTATCCGGAAATCTGTTCCCTTGCCGCCCGTAAAGAACATTGTTCCCTGAAAGAACAATGCGTTTTCGGGATGATCCTCAGATCGGGAAGGATCTGTATAGGTGATGAAGTAGAAATACTGGAAAAGGATCCGGCAGGTAAAATGACAGAAGATCCAGAGTTAAAAATTGACAAGACCAGTCTATAGGTATATAATATAAAAAATTCTTCAGGGCAGGGTGCAAGTCCCTACCGGTGGTAAAGCCCACGAGCCGCAAGGCATGATTCGGTGAAACTCCGAAGCCGACAGTATAGTCTGGATGAAAGAAGAT
>DXIQ01000085.1 GCA_019112785.1 Candidatus Blautia stercorigallinarum | reverse complement strand
AAGCATTTTGACCGTAGCTTGAGCGGAACTTCATACGTCCAAGAAGTCTGATCAGTTCCGGGTGGATTCCATGTACCCCAACTTCCAATGCTGCGGCTTCTCCTTCTTCCCGCATCATGGTCTCGACTTCTTTCTGTGCTTTTTCAACCATTTCTTCAATTCTGGCCGGATGGATACGACCATCTACAATCAGCTTTTCCAAAGCGATCCTTGCCACTTCCCTGCGGATCGGATCAAATCCGGAAAGTACTACTGCCTCCGGAGTGTCATCGATGATCAGATCCACGCCAGTCAGCGTTTCCAGGGTACGGATATTACGGCCTTCACGACCAATGATCCTTCCCTTCATCTCATCGCTTGGAAGCTGCACAACAGAAATCGTAGCTTCCGCAACATGGTCCGCTGCGCATTTCTGTATCGCATTTACAACATATTCCTTTGCCTTTTTGTCTGCGTCTTCTTTTGCCTTGCTTACCAATTCTTTGTAAAGTTTGGCGGTGTCAATTTTTACTTCATCTTCAACAGTTTTCAACAAATAATCTTTTGCTTGTTCGGAGGTAAGACCTGAAATTTTTTCCAGTTCCTGAATTCTCTGTCCCTGCAGTTCGTCGACTTTTTTCTCTTTTTTCTTTAAATCTGCTTCCTTTGCTGCATATTCAGCCTCTCGTTTTTCCAGGGCATCCGCCTTTTTATCGAGAGCCTCTTCCTTTGACAAAACACGTTTTTCGTACTTCTGAAGTTCGCTTCTTCTCTCCTTAGTCTCTTTCTCCAATTCATTTTTGGTGCGAAGGTTTTCTTCCTTTGCTTCCAGGAGAGCTTCACGCTTCTTTGTTTCCGCAGTCTTCAATGCTTCATCTATAATGCTTCTTGCTTTCACTTCCGCAGTGCCAATGGTCTCAGCATCTTTCTCTGTTTTTTTCTTTACAGAGATATTAGCTGTAACAGGGACTGCGATCAGCAATGTAACAGCTACAGCAACGATTGCAATGATCACATAGATTGCCACAGGAGCACCTCCTTATTAAGTTTTCATTGTACGTATACAACAGTATAATTTTATACTGATTTCATTAAAAAGTCAACATAAAACACACATTTAAGAAGGGTATCTATGTATATTTTATACAAGTTTCCGCTAAACACTTTTCCTATAAAGAATGCCTATGATCCCATATTCTCTCCTATACCGGCAAATTCCCGCAGTACCGATAAAATATCGGAGGAAGCAAAGCCCCTGCGCATGAGAAAACCGTAAAGCTTCTGCCTCTCCTTTTCCCCCATAGCCTCCTGTGTCCTCCTCTTTTTCAGGATCAGCTCACGGATTACTTCCCGGATATCGATATCTTCCTCTGTCTCACAAAAAGCCTGATCAATATCCTCCTGGGAAACACCTTTATTTCTCAGTTCCAGCATGATCCTGGCCCGTCCCTTTTTGCTGCCCTGATTTTGAATATAATTTACCGCATAACGATTATCATCAATATAATGAAAAGACTCCACGTAAGTTATGGCTGCTTCTACCGCCTCCGGAGGATAGCCGTTCTGCGTCAGTCTGTCCTGAAGGCCTTTTTTCGTCCTGTCTCCCTGCTCCAAAAGGTGCATAGCCCGGATCTTCGCCCGTTTTATAAGAACTTCCTCCAGGATCTCCCGGTAGGTCTCCAGAGAAAGGTCTCTGTCTTTTTCTATATGATAGCGGGCTACTTCTCCTTTATACAGGACGAAGGGAGAAAGTCCTTCTGCCTCAATCTGGTATTTCTGCCTGGTCACAGGCCTGATCTGGGTGACGATCATAAGCCGGCTCCTCAGTCTTTCTCTTCCCTGTCAAGCTGCAGGGTCTCCTGGTCAGGCTCTGTCTTAGGTTCCTCCCCGCCTTCCTCTACAGCCAGGCCGTAATGTTCTCTTACTTTCTTCTCAATCTCTTCCCGGACTGGGGGATTTTCCTTGAGATATTTCTTGGCGTTTTCCCGGCCCTGTCCGATCTTGGCATTGTTGTAGGCATACCAGGCGCCGCTTTTGTTCACGATTCCCAGGTCTGCCGCCAGATCCAGCACATCGCCTTCTTTGGAAATTCCCTCACCGAACATAATATCAAATTCTGCCTCCTTAAAAGGCGGTGCGATCTTGTTCTTCACCACTTTGATCCTGGTGCGGTTTCCTACCATCTCGCCCCCCTGCTTCAGCGTTTCGATCCTTCTTACATCCATACGGATAGAAGAATAGAATTTCAGGGCCCGGCCTCCGGTGGTCACCTCTGGATTTCCGAACATCACTCCTACCTTTTCACGGAGCTGATTGATAAAGATCACGATACAATTCGATTTGCTGATATGGGCGGTCAGTTTTCTCAGAGCCTGGGACATCAGCCTTGCCTGAAGTCCCACATGAGAATCTCCCATATCTCCCTCGATCTCTGCTCTTGGGACCAATGCCGCCACAGAGTCCACGATAATAATATCTACGGCACCGGAACGAACCATAGTCTCTGTGATCTCCAACGCCTGCTCGCCGTTGTCCGGCTGAGAGATGTACAGATTGTCGATATCCACACCGATATTCTTTGCATAAGCAGGATCCAGGGCATGTTCCGCATCGATAAATCCGGCAATGCCGCCTCTCTTCTGTACCTCTGCCACCATATGAAGGGCCACGGTAGTCTTACCGCTGGATTCAGGTCCGTAGATTTCTATGATCCTTCCCTTTGGAACACCTCCCATTCCCAGCGCAATATCCAGGCTCAGGGAACCGGTAGGTACGGTTTCTACATTCATGTTTGCGGCAGAGTCTCCCAGCTTCATGACAGAGCCTTTGCCAAATTGTTTTTCAATCTGCCCGAGAGCAGCATCTAACGCCTTTAATTTATCTTCTTTCACCATCTGTGCCATGTTTTTTCTCCTTTTATTTCACTGTTTCCCATCTGCGAACTTATGTTCGCCTATGTACCCAATAATAGTATAGTTTGGGGGAATTGTCAACTGTTTCTTTTTTGGGGAGCCGGAAGATCCGGAAAGAGTTTTTTGTATAATAATAGAGGGGACAAGAGCTTTTTCTGATAGTACGTCTGCTAGTACAGAAAGAACTTTCTCTGATATGGTCTATCTAGATTATAGCATGTCCGGGAGGCCTCTGTAAATCCCAGGAAAATTACCAAATTTTCCTCATATGGATCCGAACAAAACTGTAAAAAAAGCCCTCTCTCCTTCGGTATCCTCCGAAAGAGAGGGAGCTTTTCCCCTTCCCGGTCAAATCCTAAGAGGCCGGATGTTCTGCTTTCCTGCTGCCCGGAGAGGCTGCCGCCAGGAAATTTTTACTGAACGGAAGGCTGGCTGAGCACAGAACGTACATGGGCTACTTCTTCAGGCTTTGCACAGGCCGCCGGCACATAATAGCTTTTGGCTCTGGCGATCTGATAGATTTCCTCCTGAGACATCTCGCACTGGTTCCGCATCTGTTTCAGCACCTGTTTTAACTGAGCATTTTCCGTCTGAGAAATCATCTCTCCATAACGCACCAGTTCCCCGTTGATTCCTGCCAGAGTGTCTGCCACCATCGTTTTATCTGTCATCTTTTCCACCTCCTACTGTAAAAACTGCATGAGCTGCTGCTTGCTCTCCAACGCAGACTGGGCTGATTTCTGGAAAAACTGCTTCACCTGAGGATCCTGGGCCTCATGGGCGTAGTCCTGCATTTTACAGTGGGTAGTGTCAAAACCACCGATGAGATGACGAAGATTCTGAAGGTCTAATACCGAAATTTCTGTCATGATCTTTTCCTCCTTAAATTTAGTTTCCACAGT
>DXIQ01000084.1 GCA_019112785.1 Candidatus Blautia stercorigallinarum | reverse complement strand
TGATGTCGATTTTTTCTGCAAAAGCAATAATAATCTTTTTCATCTCTTCCAGATGTTCAAATTTACTGGTATCAATCAAATAACACAGCAAATTATTTTTTGCCATTAAGGGCATCATCTGAATAGCATCTATATCGGCGCAAAAATACCGCTCTTGTATAGAATCCTTTACCAGCCAAGATACTTCTTTTTCATTTCCATACTGATCTTTTAATATTTCAGAGAAATTTTCATAGACAAATTCTTTTTTAGCAGCATCATATTTAAAATCATATGAAAACTTCTTGCCAAATGCAAGGAAAGTCACACCCAACTCGCAGATTGAACTGTCTGTAAAAATATTCGTCATTAATCCCGGCTTTTTATTAAGTAAAATTTGTCTGATTGCCTTTATACATTTTATAAGACAAGTTTTCCCAGCATTATTAGGGCCATAAATCCCGGCTGTTTTCAAAATGTTAAAATTGTTTTCTTTATGCACATTCGAAGCAAACTTCCTATTTCTCATATCAGCTTTCATAGAAAAGGAAATCTGTTCATCAAAGGCAAAACAGTTCTTTGCTCTAATCTCTATAATCATAAGTATTTCCTCCGTACTACAATTTTGTTGTTCTTTATATATTATATACCGTTTTTTATTTTTTATGCAACTTTTTTTCATGAAATATATAGTTTATCAATAATTGTTCTTTTTTCTTATTATATACATTACAGTACATACATTGGAGTAGATTGCAAAAATGTTCCAAAGTTGTTGCTACACTCCTGAAAGAGCAAAAAGAGAGCGGCCAATCCCTCAAAGAGCCTGGCCGCTCTCTTTCTGCTTTATTTATTATCTCAAATCAAAGGCTTTTTCTACCAAGGCCAATGTTTGCTCAATACTTCTGTTTTCATCTCTATGTATTACATGAAATCCAGAATATAAAAAACGTTCATATCGCTCTTGAGAATGAATCCTCATTAAGCCCTGCCGATAGTTTTCCAATGCCTGCTCCGGGTCAGGTTCTTCCATGATTAACTGATAGAGGAATTGTTTCTCACGATCCGGCCTTTCAAAAAACGACGCACCGTCAATCCATGCCTCATATTCTTCCGGTGTTCTTCTGATAAAATCATGCCAATCAGTTAAATCCCGTGTATACGTCAGGCAAGGAAAATCTTCTTTGCTCAATTCAGATAACAGCTTATCATGATAATTTTCTTCACAGGCAATTCCATTATATTTTTCTGCAAGAAGTTTTACCATCGTTGATTTCCCTGCGTATGCTGTTCCATTGATAAAGTAGACGTTGGAAAAATGCATAGTATTTAATTTCTTCATATCAGATTTCCCTCTTTTAAAATCCTGCGTATCTCTTCTGTCTCTGCCTCTGTAGCCGGAAGGAGGGGCTGGGCGCAGACAGGTTCCATCTCAATGCCTCTTAATACCATGGCCTTCTTGATAGTGGGGATAAACTGAGGCGCCACATCATAGATAGCCATAAGGCCGTCCACCTGCTGCTGGCACTGCTCCATTTTCTTCAGATCATCTGCTCTCGCCGCAGCAGCATAGGCGGAGGCTACGTCCGGAGCAAAGTTAGACAGTCCCGCCACGCAGCCGTCTCCTCCGGAAAGGACATTGTGGCCGAAAAATTCGTCAAAGCCGGAATATACCATAAAATCCGGATATTCTTTCTTTACCTTCTGGATAATCCCTCTGGTATGGCCCATGGTGGCTACCGTATCCTTGATCCCCACAATGTTTTTATGCCTGGACACCAGGGTATAGATCAGGTCCGGAGACAGATCATGTCCCGTTCTATCAGGGAAATTATATAACAGCAGGGGGCCGCCCACCCGGTCTGCCAAAGTGTCGTAAAAATTCAGCAGGGCAGTGTCTGGAAGGCTGAAATAATAGGGAGAGATCACCATCACCCCGTCTGCTCCTTCTTCCAGGGCATAATTGGACAGTTCCACACACTGCTCAAACTCCATGTGGCAGGTACCTACATACACGGTAACCCGGTGGTTAATATGCCCGATAGCTTCCCTGATAAGATTCTTTTTTTCCTCCATAGAAATAGCAAAGAACTCTCCGATGCTGCCGAAAAGCAGGATGCCGTCCATTCCATTTTCGATCAGATAATTATAAATCCTTTTGTTTGCCTCCACGTCTACATGTCCATTTTTATCCAGCGCCGTTACCGCCGGTGTGATCCATTTTGCTTTCATAACCTTCTCCTTTTCCTAGTGTACTGTATCACTCACATTTCGCATAATTACGTTAACACTCATAGCCTGCCCCTTCCATGGCGGACAGGGCCTGGCTGGTATATCTTTTTAACAATCCCTTTCTCTCAGGTCTTGGGAGGATCCCTGCTTTCCTTCTCTCCCCAAGTATTTCGTCTATTTCCTGGGGAGACTTCTCTTCCCCGTGGATCCCTACAATATCCAGGCTCCTATTTTTCACACTGTAGGCCAGGATATCTCCGTCCTCCACAAAGGCCAGAGTGCCTCCTGCTGCTGCCTCGGGAGATACATGGCCGATGGCCGCTCCCCTGGTAGCCCCGGAAAATCTGCCGTCAGTGATCAGGGCCACTTCCCCGTTTAAAGTTTCATCACAGACAATGGCTTCCGTAGTCATCAGCATTTCCGGCATACCGGAACCTCTCGGCCCTTCATACCGGATGATCAGCATATCTCCCGGAGCTACTTTTTTATCCACCACAGCCTGATAGGCGTCTTCCTCACAGTTAAACACCCTGGCAGGTCCCTTCCGTTCCCGCATGGCTTCTGTGCAGGCCGAATACTTGATCACTGCCCCTTCCGGAGCCAGATTTCCTCTTAAGATGGCCACAGAACCTTTTTCTCTGGCTTTTTCCACAGGGAAGATCACCTGATCTCTCTCCAGGCCATAATTGTGGAGATATCCCAGATTCCTCTGGAAAAAGTTCTCTTTCTCCAGATCCTCCAGATTTTCTCCCAGGGTCTTTCCTGTAACTGTCATCACATCCAGATGGAGCATGTCCTTTAATTCCAGCTCTATCATGGGAATTCCCCCTGCAAACCAGAACGCCTCGGTAAGGTGTTCTCCGCTGGGGGTAATATTTCCCAGATGGGGCACCTGATGATTGATCCGGTCAAAAAGCTCCGGCTCCAGAAGGATCCCCAGTTCCCTGGCTATAGAGGGCAGATGTATGGTGGCGTTGGTGGAGCCTCCAATGGCGCTGTGAACGATCACTGCATTTTCAAAGGCTTCCCTTGTCAGGATCTGGCTCACCCGGATCCCCCTCTCTACCAGCTCCATGATCTTACGCCCCGCCTTTCTGGCACAGCCCAGGATATCCCGCATAGTGGCCGGCATAAGAGCACTTCCCGGAAGAGCCAGTCCAAGAGCCTCTGCCATACACTGCATAGTGCTGGCAGTTCCCAGAAATGTACAGGCACCACAGGAAGGACAGCCGGTAAGTTTATAGTCCCGTACCTCCTGAGGGGTAACTGCATCCTTCCTCTTCTGCCGCAGGGAAATATCCCCTGCCACCAGAGAAGTGGTCATATCCGGCCCCGGACGCATACTTCCCCCGGGAATAAAAATCGTAGGAATATCCAGCCGGGCCGCCGCCTTTAACTGGGCGGGAATGGATTTGTCACAGGAAGCCGCCAGGATCATGCCGTCCCAGGGATAGACCGATCCATGTACCTCGATCATGTCACAGATAGCTTCCCTGGAAGCCAGAATATAGTTCATACCGTCATGACCCTGGGCACAGCCGTCACAGATATCCGTGGTATGATACTGGGCGGGAAAGCCTCCTTTTTCAAAAACCCCATATTTTGCCTGTTCCATCAGACCTCCCAGATGAACGCTTCCCGGATGGCTGTCTCCAAATACATCCTCCAGAAGGATCTGAGGCTTTGTAATATCTTCTTCATCCCAGCCGGAACCCATCTGCAAAGCGTCAAACTGGGCCCACAAAAGCCGCTGGGGCGCGCTTTTCTGTCTGTTTTTCATTTTTCCGATCCTCACTTTTCATTGCTGGTTTCATTTTATCATGATGCCCTCTGCGCCTCTATACAGTATTTGCTCAATTACCGCAAAAAACGGGACATGGAAATGCCTTTTGTCTCTTTTCGGCTGTCCATGTCCCGTTTTCTTCTCTTTTATTCCATATATCCGCCTTTCATAGGAGATACCGCTCTTTCTGAAAAGATCTTCAGAACACCTTTCTGATATTTGGCAGGTTTGGGAGTCCAGCGGCTTTTTCTCTCCTTTAAGATCTCATCGATTTCTTCCGGAGACTTTTTCTCCCCGGCTATTCCTACGATCCGCAGGATACGTTTTGGGATGTTTACCTCGATCAGGTCGCCCTCCTCTACCAGAGCAATAGGGCCTCCCTGAGCCGCCTCCGGTGAGATATGGCCGATAGCCGGACCTTTGGAAGCTCCGGAAAATCTGCCGTCAGTGAGAAGAGCAATAGAAGCCCCCAGCTCTTCGTCTGAAGCAATGGCCTCTGTTGTATAGAACATCTCCGGCATACCGCTTCCCTTCGGTCCCTCGTACCGGATGATCACTGTATCCCCAGGCTGGATCTCATGAGTCAGTACCGCATGGATAGCGTCTTCTTCACAGTCAAAGGGACGGGCTTTCAAGGTAGCCTCAAACATTTCTTTTGGCACTACCGTATGTTTCACCACCGCTCCCTCCGGGCAGAGATTTCCGTAGAGGATAGCAATACTTCCGTCAGTTCCGAAAGGCTTGTCAAAAGGACGGATCACATCTTCTCTTTTCAATCCCACTTTTGCAAGATAGGAATCACATTTGTCGTAGAATCCGTTCTTCTTTAAATCTTCCAGGTTTTCACCCAAAGTCTTGCCTGTGACGGTCATTACGTCCAGGTGGAGCATGTCTTTGATCTCTTCCATAATAGTGGGAACTCCTCCTGCATAGTAGAAATACTGGGCAGGCCATTCTCCCGCCGGGCGGATATTCAGGAGATAATGAGCTCCTCTGTGCAGTCTGTCAAAAGTGTCTCCGTCGATCTCAATACCGAATTCATGAGCTATAGCCGGAAGATGAAGAAGGGAATTGGTAGAACCGGAAATTGCCGCATGGACCATGATGGCATTTTCGAAAGATTCCATAGTCACGATCTTGTCCGGGGTGAGATCATGAAGAGCCAGCCATACAGCCTGTTCTCCCGCTTTTCTGGCTACTTCTCTTAAATCCGGACTTGTGGCAGGCATCAGAGCGCTTCCCGGAAGCATCAGTCCCAAAGCTTCCGCCATGATCTGCATGGTGCTGGCTGTTCCCATAAAGGAACAGGCTCCGCAGGAAGGGCAGGCGTTATGTTTATAATAAGTCAACTGCTCTTCTGTGATCTCTCCGCGCTCACACATGGCACTGTACTTTCCGATCTGTTCCAGAGTGAGAAGATCCGGTCCGGCATCCATCACCCCTCCGGTAACGATAATGGAAGGAATGTTCACTCTTCCCACGCCCATCAGATGTGCAGGCATGCCTTTGTCACAGCTTGCAATAAAAACCCCTCCGTCAAAAGGCGTAGCGTTGGCGTGGATCTCGATCATATTGGCGATCATATCCCGGGAAGCAAGGGAATAGTTGATCCCATCATGTCCCTGGGCTTCCCCGTCGCAGATGTCCGTGGTAAAGTATCTGGCTCCGTGTCCGCCTGCCTGGGCCACCCCTTTTCGGGCTTCTTCCACCAGTTCCAGCAAATGTCCGCTGCCCGGATGGCTGTCCCCAAAGGTACTTTCAATCATGATCTGGGGTTTTGAAAGGTCCTCCAGTTTCCAGCCCGTTCCCAGACGCAGAGGATCCAGTTCCGGCGCGATCTTTCTCAGTTCCTGACTTCTCAGCTTCATAATTCCTCTCCTTTACTTTTATAATATCAAGTTCAAAACTTTCTGCATTCCATGACTGCATTACTTACATGAAAAGCATCCTATAACATATGACGTATGATGTCTTATGATAAGAATAAACCTTTTATCCTTTTCCGTCAATAAAAGTTTCTGATTTATCCTCCCGGATCTTCTCCTGTATTCTTCCCTGATTCAGAAGAAGATGTTCCTTCATAGCTTCCCTGGCCTTCTGGGGATCACGATCCTGTATGGCCTCCACAATTTTCCGGTGGGTCCTTAAAGTTTCTTCCGCCAGAGAAAGCTCCGTAACTTCAATAAACAGGGAAACGCCTTCCTGGATAATAGGCACTAATCTGGGCATTACAGAGTTTCGGCTGATCCGGGCCAGCAGTTCATGAAACTCCATATCTTTTTTCAGGTAAGATTCTCCCTGCCTGCAAAGTTTTTCGATCTGTTCCTGGATCTCTGACAGCTTTCGTATCTCCTTTTCTCCGGCTCTTTGAGCGGCCAGGGCGGCCAATTCCGGTTCCAGGATCAGACGGACCTCGCACAGATCCAGAGCCAGTCTCCCCTTGTCTTCCACCAGGGCAAGGCCCAGAGGATCTTCTACCAGTCCCGGGTGCTCGCATACAAAAGTCCCTCTTCCCCTTCTGATCTCCACGATATTTCTGGATTCCAGGATCTTCACAGCCTCCCGGATGGTTCCCCTTCCCACAGAAAGCTGCTGGGCCATATCAAATTCATTTGGCAGCTTTTCCCCTGCCTGAAGCTGGTTTTCCCGGATCAGCTTTATGATCTGTTCCGCAGCCTGCTGGGGAAGCAGCTTTTTATTGTTGTTTAATGATTCAAGCATAATGCTCACCTTGCCTTTTTTATCTTCTGATCCTTATTCTTCCCATATTATAACAAATGGAGCAAGTAAAAGTCTACCTGCTCCGATACCAACATCTATATGTTTTCCATGAATCATGCAGAATCCCGGGATCAGAAAATGCACCAAAAAATACTCAGCCCTTCCACAAAAGCCAGAAGAAAAATGATTAAAAAGATCTCCCTCTATTTCACATAAAAGCCTGCGCATTTCATATCCGTGTCAAAGGAAATGGTAAACATGACTTTTCCATCTTCATAGGCTGCTAGGACCATAGCGGTAGCATAAGGGGTTCCTGTATCCCGGTCTGTGATCCCCCGGACCTGGATCTTGTCAAAATCCTGGAACTCTCCTTTATTCTTTAGATAGTAATCAATATTTTCCTGAAGTTCTTCCGGAGCTGTCCCATTCTGCATTACCACATTAAAGGTATCTTCCCATACCCCTTCCAGTTCTCCTGCATTGATCCTTTCCACCATTTCCTTGGCTTCTGAAATGACCTGGTCTTCCTGAAATTCATCAGAAAGAGCGTCCTG
Source organism: Candidatus Blautia stercorigallinarum (assembly GCA_019112785.1). Lineage (GTDB taxonomy): Bacteria > Bacillota > Clostridia > Lachnospirales > Lachnospiraceae > Blautia > Blautia stercorigallinarum. The sequence goes on along the minus strand of DXIQ01000084.1, from coordinate 8,213 downwards.
ACACCCGGACAGCCCGGACAGCATCAGAATTCCCAGGATCCCTGCCAGGATCTTTTTTCTCCATTTTCCTTTTGTCATAACCCTTCTCCTTTCTGCTCCTATTCCAGCCCGGCTGCCGCCAGGATCTTCTCATACAGCGTTCTGGTCTCTTCCGGAGTTTTTCCGTTTACCGCCAGCACGCCGTCTGTTGTTTCCATCACCACAAAATCCTCACATCTGGCATAGCTGTAAATGGTGTACTCTCCAAACTCGCTGTTTTGAAAAGTTCCCTCATTAAGCTGCAGGCTGTTGACGCCCATCCGTTTCCTGCCTGTTTCAAAGTCCTCCCGGTAAGTGACGGTCCGGATTTCTGAAAGAGGAAGCTCATAGTCTGACCAGAAAGACCCCTGGATCTCCAGCATTTCATCCCGGATCAGGACTTTTACATCTCCGGTAAAAAGGAGCATTGCTGAAAATACCATGGCAACTACGGTGATAAGCACAATGACCGCAGTTCCTATATTCCGGGTCTTTTTCCTTTTTAATTCCTTTTCCGTTTTTTCCTCCAAAGGAATCTCTTCACCCGGTTTTACCCTGCAGCCCAGATTGGCATAGAGAAGAGTAGGGATCAGCCCGATAAAAACGCCGCCCATAACAAGAGCCAGATACCAGTCCGGTATATTCTCTCCCAGGATCTCTGCTCCCAGGACCAGGACTGTGATCAGGGCCATATATGCGCCTACGGTCCTGCACAGCTTTTTCTCATTGTATTTTCTTCTCTCTTTTTCTGAGACTGTATTATATCCTGCTATCAGGAAACTTCCCTTTCCCATCAGGAAGACCAGCGAAATCCCTCCGCCGATGAGGATTGTCAGCAGGATCACGATTTTTTCCATCATTTGCTCCGCACCTCCTCTTTTTTCACTGTATTAGGGATGAGGATCACTGCCTGAAACCTTTTCTCATCATCTGTAATGGTACAGGTGCCTTCATATGGCTTTAGGGCTTCTCTTACATTTTCCAGCCCCAGGCCCTGATGACCCTCCCACTTTTCCGGGTTCCTGGCCTTGGAATTTTCCACCTGGATCATGAGAAACTCTTTTTCTCTTTTTGCCAGGACCTTCAGATATTTTTCTCCCTTTTCCTTCCCTATGGCTTCGATGGCGTTGTCCAGAAGGTTGGCAAAGATGGTGGTAATGTCAATCTCCCGGATCCTGTCCAGGCAATTCTCCTCTATATCCAGTTCCAGTCTGGCCTCCCGGAGATTTTCATGGCAGAGTTTTTCATTGAGGATAATATTCAGCATCCGGTTCTCCGTATACCAGGTGTGGCTGGTCTGATTCAGGAGGTGGAAAACCTCTTCTTTATATTTTTCTGCCTCTTCCGTCTGCCCTTCCTCGTAAAGCTTTCCCAGGGCCTGGATATGATTCTTTACATCATGGACGATCTTCCTGGACTGGCGGTAGCTCTCTTCCAGCTTCTGATAATGCTGATACACCAGCACTTCCTTCTGCCGGTAAAGCCGGGATTTCTTTTCTGCCTCATTGCTCTGGGCCGCCGTAATGTAAAAATAAACCACAAATATATTCAGGAACAAAAGGAGCAGTACATTTACCAGCACCAGCAGATAGCCGTTCCAGCTTGCGTAGTAATCACTTAAGGCCAGGAAAGAGGTCATCATCACCAGGGAGAGCAAAGGCATGACCAGACAGATAAAAAACTGGCCTTTGCTCAGATGGCCCCTCCTGCCCCGTTTCAGGATACTGCTAAGGAACCAGGCCCAGGCTCCCTGGGCGGCCCACCGGATGACTCCTGCGATCAGCTGGGCATTTCCATAGGGATTCAGAGTCGTGTTAAATACGGAAAAGTTCAGCATATATCTGGTATAGATCTCATACATCAATACCCGGGACAGGGCCCAGATCAGGACGATCCCGGCCAGATATAGCAGTCCGCTGAAAGCATAGTAGCCTTTGGATCGGACATTTTCCTTCCGGATACAGAATATAAACCAGACAGAAACTCCCAGAGTGATCAGGATATCCGGCAGCCATAAACTATACAAAGCACTCCTCCCCTTTCTCTTCTTCCGTTCTCCTTTGGCGGGTCAGGAAACTCTCCTCAAAAAGAACTTCCGTTCTTTTCTGCCAGAAATCTTCCCAGACATTCCTTAAAGGAAACCGCCTGTTTCTGGGACAGCGGAAGGATCTCCCCGTTCATCATGTAAATATCGTAGCCCTTGATATTCCGTATCTGATCCAGGTTTACCACAAAGCTTTTGTGGGGAGAGGCAAATCCATAGTCCTTCATTTTTTCCCGAAGATCTCCGATCTTTCCCCGCATTTCGTAGCAGCCCTCTTCTGCCGCAAGCTTGATCTGTCTTCCCCGGATCTCAAAGTAGTAAATATCTGCTGTATGGAGCCTGGTCCTTCCCTGGAAAGTCTCAAACTCCAGGACGGGACTGGGCTTCTGTTCTTCCTCCCGGTAAGCCAGGGCATCCGCTACCTGCCTGAGCACACTGGCCTTCTTCACCGGCTTCAGCAGATATCCGAAAGCATGGACGGAAAAAGCTTTTCCCGCATACTCGCTGTAGGCAGTCACATAGACGATCTTTACTTTTTTATCCCTCAGACGGATCTTTCTGGCTGTCTCTATGCCGTCTATCCCTTCCATATCAATATCCAGAAACAGAAGGTCGTACTGTTCTTTTGACCGGAGAAGTTCTTCGCCGCTGAAATATACATCTGTTTTCTCTATAGGTTCCGGACACTCTCCAAGAATTTCCAGAAGAGTCTCCGAGGCCTTTTTCTCATCATCACAAATTGCTATCTTCATTTTCTGTTTCTTTCCTTTGTTTTCTTTATTATAATCGAAAATATCCTCATGAAACAAGAAATCTGCCCCGAAATACAGAAAAGACTGCACAACATACAATGCAGTCTTCTCTCTTTTACATTTGTTTTCTCACTACCGCGTATTCGTCCTGATTCCGGTAATAAGGGCATTGATAATACCGGTCCGACAGGATCCGCACATAATCGTCTTCATCCATGTTCATGTCGCACAGATAAGCTTCATATTCTTCGTCATAAATATAAAAGGTACATGTCTCACAGCTTCCCCGTTCTTTTCCTTTTTTCATGGGTTTCTTTCCTCCCTGATCTTTTCTCCGGCTCTGTCTGCAGAAATTTCCTTTGGACTTCCTGTCCTTAGAGCTCTTCTTCGATATTTTCCAGCTCTTCCAGGATTTCTCTCTGTTCCTGGTCGAAAAGGAGCTTTTTATTATATTTATAATAGCTGTCACAGCCATTCTCGCTGATAAATTCCATGCTGTAGGGGTTGGTGTTCAGCTCTGTGACAAAGACCACCAGCTCCTGTCCTTCCGCAAAAGCCATCTCCAGGAAGTCAAAGGTATTCTGAAGCTTTTCTCCGGTGTCTTTTATCAATTCTTCACGCTCCCCGGCCTGATCCTGGAAAGCTTCCTTAACTTTCCGGAAGATCTCCTCTTTTCCTTCTCCCCGGGCTTCCTCTTCTTTTGCCAGGTCCCGGTAGGTTCCCAGAATCCTCAGGATCTCCTGCTGCAGATGTTCCTCCTCCCGGGTGAGAAGGTCTGCCTTCTTCTTTTCTTCCAGATCCTTCTCTCTCATAAGGATCCGGTCCTCTAAAGCCTGCCAGGGGTGCTCTGCAGATTCCAGGGCTTTTTTCCAGCTTTTCAGGACTTCAAAGAGCTCTGTGACCAGAAGGTCTTTTTCATGATAAGCTCTGCATCCTTCTCCCAGTTTTCCCATGAACAGTCCCACTACGGCAAACCGCTCATCCAGGGAAGCCATCCGCAGCTTTTCCACGGCAAATTTTTCAAAATGTCCTGCCAGGACCTGATCTACCTGATAATCAGTCTTGTATTTTTCAAAAAGATCCAGATAATTAGCAAAATCCTTTGCCACCTTCCAGTGCTGGATATACTGGCAGACCACTTCCCGGTCCGGCCGTTTTCCCAGCTTTTCATATACATACAGAAGCTGGGAAAGATCCTCCCATCCTCTGGGAGTAGCAAACATCCTTCCGTCAATACTGGTTTCCATACGGTAAAAGTTTTCCCTCCGGATATCCAGATAAGAAAGCACCGCCGGGTGGATCCCTGCCTTATAGGCATATTCTTTCCAGACTCCGAAATCTTCCCGCACATCGATCTTCTTTACCCTGTCCAGAGTCACCACATCAAAGTCCCGGACAGATTTATTGTACTCCGGAGGATTTCCCGCAGCCACAATGATCCAGCCGGAAGGCACCTGCTGGTTTCCGAAAGTCTTGCACTGGAGGAACTGGAGCATGGCAGGAGCCAGCGTCTCCGAAACACAGTTGATCTCATCAATAAACAGGATCCCCTCCCGGATTCCCGTAGCCTCCATTTTGTCATACACGGAAGCGATGATCTCGCTCATAGTATACTCGGTAACCGACCGGGTCTCTCCCCCGTAGCTTTTCTCTTTAATAAAAGGCAGTCCTATAGCGCTTTGCCTGGTATGGTGAGTAATGGTATAAGACACCAGGTTAATGCCGCATTCTCTGGCTGCCTGCTCCATGATCTGAGTCTTGCCGATCCCCGGAGGTCCCATAAGCAGGATTGGTCTCTGCCTTATGGCCGGGATACAGTAATCTCCGTATTCATCCTTTAAAAGATAGGCTTCCACCGTATCTTTGATCTCCTGTTTCGCTCTTTTTATATTCATTCTTCTGCCCTCTCGTTCCTCTCTAAAAGTTCTTCCTCGTCCAGATACAGCTTCATGGCCCAGCAGGGCACTTCAATCTCTTCATATTCCTTCTGCATCAGCAGAAAGGCCATATCATAGGGAGGCATACGCTCCGGAAAGATTCCTTTTCCATCTGTAAAATACAAAAGCCCCTTTAATCCCCTGAGTTCTCCTTTTCTCTGCTTTTCCCGGATATAGGCAAACACCGGACGGAAATCTGTCCCTCCCTTTCCTGCTAGTTCCAGATTTTCCATGTACTCTTTCAGTTCTTCCTGGCTGGTGATGAGCCGGTCACTCTGGATCCTTTCGTCACACTGGATCACATGGATCTGCATTCTCCTGAAAAAGCTTTCCTGCTCCCTGAGTACGGAATAGGTCTCTCTTAAAAATCCCCGGACCAGCTCTCCGGAACAGGACATGGAAGTATCGATAGCAATAACAAAGTCCTGGATCTTTTTCACTTCCCGGGTCTCCTGAGGTTCCAGAAGAGGCATATTTCCGTAAAGAGACATGCCGTAGCTGTAAAAAATATAGTCAAAGCTATCCGGATCCACCATCTGTTCTTCCCGCAGCACGGCAAACTTCCTGAGAAACCGCCGGTAGTCTCTGGTATCCCGGTTTTCTGCTTTGATCTGTTCCTTCAGACCAGCCTGGCCCCGGGCCATATCCTGTCCAAAGGTTTCCATCTCTGTCTCCATACGGTCCCGGATATCCTCCCAGTTTTTCTCCGGCCTCTGGCTGGGAGGATTCTTCCTGCCTCCTTTCCAGAGCCTGTGATCGTCACAGTGAAACTCCCTTTCCCAAAGAAGGGCCTGTTCCAGGGAAGGCCCCATTTCCACCAGCTCTTCAAAAACGCCTTCCGCATTCAGGGTCTTTCTCTTCTTCCTGAGACTGGCATAGAGGTTTCTCCGGTCCCTGGGCATAGGCTTTTTTACACAGTGAAGGGCCAGGCCGTCAATAATAGATTCCACACTGATATCACAGGCCAGATCCCAGAGGATATCCGTCAGATCCTCTTGCCTGTTTTCTTCATCTTCCCGGGAAATCCCCAGGGTCTTTGCAGCCACCTTTTTCCGGATCTTCACCTTTTTCCACAGATGAGCAAAGAGACAATGGAGCATCATATGGAGATAAGCCCGGTTCACCTCCCGGCGTCCCTGACGGTAAAGGCCTCCCAGATATCCGGGATCATAATAGATACCCGCGCCGTCAGTCCCCAGTTCTCCATTCTGTTCCCCCATCACATATGTAAAGGCTGATAGTGCCACATCAAAAAAACGCAGATGGATATACAGCTCATTTCTGGAGGATATAAGGATCCTGCTGCAGACATCTTCTATCCTTTTTTCCACTTCCCTGGCCATGTCTTCTCTCTCCTATAAGTCAAAAGTTTTCTTTCGTTTTGCAAACAATCTCCGCTTTTCTTCCATGAGATAGCCGACCATCTCTGCTCTTCCTTTGCCGGAAGCTTCCCGGATCACCTGATCCATAGCTTCCTCTGTCCACAGCTTTCGCTGCCCCAGATAAGAAAAAGCCTGGTTCCAATCTTCCTGTTCCATATAATAAAGGCCGCATTCCAGCACATGTTCTTTCATATATTCCAGATACTCTTCCTCTGCCTGGCTGCCAAGGTCCCAGGGCCAGAGCAGCCTTCCCATAGCCATTGGAAGGAGGATCTCCGGCTTTTCATTGACCTTTGCCAGATAAAACAGCCGGTCATATCCCTGGTAATCCACCTTCTTTTCCAGAAAGCACTGGCGGTATTTGTATCCGCAGCCATGATAATGAGTTTCCAGGATCCTGGCCGGAGTATTCTCCACCCCTTCCTCATAATATTCCGGAAAAATCAGCTCTGCTCCCTCACTGCTGTTCCGAAACCTGATGGAAACATAGACTTCATGAAAAGTTTCACTTACCACATCCCGGATACAGGAGGTCCCTCCCGGTTCCATAAGCACATGAAGTTTCCGCAGGGCGCCGCAGCCGGTAAAAGAACCGCCCCCAATAGTTTTTACAGAATCTGTCATTTCCAGAGTCATCAGATTCCTGCAGCCGTAAAAAGTATAATTCCCCAGTTCCCGTATCCCGTCGGGGATCCGGATCTCCTGGATTTCCTGAAGCTCTCTCTGCTCCTCTCCGCTCCGTCCCTCCTTCCAGGGAGACCAGGCATAAGAAGGCAGAGAACCCCTGTTCTCTTTATATCCACACATATGTATCCCGTCCTTTATCTGCTTCTGATTCCCATACCAGTTCCAGATTATCCTCTTCTTCTTTATCATTACAGCCTGTAAAAACAGTTCCCAGAACTGCCAAAAGCAGCAGCATTGCCACGATTTTTATTTTCATCATAAACACCTTCCATCCTGCAGTTTTGTGTATACTTCTGCATCATTCTATACCTCGGCAATTTTGTATACCGTTGTATCTGAGTACAGTATGCATGCTTGACCGGATTTTTATACATCCTGATTGGGATCATCTGCAAAATGTTCTGGAAAATATAGCCTGCTCTGCGGCTGCATATTTTATGTATAACGGGAAATGGCTGCAATCCTGCAAGCGGATCACAGCCATTTCCCCGGGTAAGCTGAAAATGGGACTCGAACCCACGACCCCTTCATTACGAGTGAAGTGCTCTACCAACTGAGCTATTTCAGCAATTCTCTGCAAGAATTGATTGTACTGGATTTTCAAGGATATGTCAAGAATTTCTTTTCCTCTTATTCCTTTTTGCTTATTTTTGCCATCAAAGCCTCCTGCAGAACCTGTGAAAAATTCACTCCCATGGCAACAGCCTCCTCATTCAGCCACTTTGGAATACTCAAGGTCTTTTTCACAGCTTTCGACTCATGTTTTTTCAGATATTCCAACAGATCAAATTCTACGATCACAACTCTTCCATCTCCCGGGTCAATTTTATCAATTTCTGTTGCCTCGGGAATCTCTTCCTGATTTTCTTTTCTGCTTACAATTGCCAGTCCCAGCGCATCTACTGCCATCTTATATGCCTGGGCCATATCCTCCCCCTCAGTAAAACACTCTGGAAGATCCGGAAAGGATATCCAAAACCCGCCTTCCTCTGCTTTGTGAAAAATTGCGGGATAAAATAATTTTTCCAATTTTCTTACCTCCATGACTAAGGCAGCTTCAAACCTGCCTGTTTTAATATCGCCTGTTCTAATCCTTTCTTCATAGACTTTGCATGTACGGGAACAATCACGGTTCTCTTTGTCGATGGATTATTCATTTTGACATGAGAACCATTTTGTCTTACTTCTACAAATCCGTTTTTCTTAAGATACCTTACCCTCAGTGTACAAGGGGCCAAACGGTCAGAATGGCTGAATTTGCAGTTCTGCTGCGTTACTTTCAATCGGCGTACGTCCAGTACGCCTCATTCAAGTGCCTTGCAGGACTGCAAATTCAGCTCCTTCTGACTCTCCGACCTCTGCCATAGGAATTTTGCCCATTTTCAAGGCAGAC
>DXIQ01000083.1 GCA_019112785.1 Candidatus Blautia stercorigallinarum | reverse complement strand
ATCCAAAGTCTCGTTCTCTTTTACGATTACGTTTGACATAGTCTCACACCTAACCTCCCTCCAGCTGTAAATTGTGCATAATACAACTGTCTGGGTATTTTTTTGCACACAAACCATTATAGCAGATTTTTGTCATACGTCAACTGGTTTGGATTAATTTTTCTTAAAAACCTGCATTATTTTATCTGGTCCGCCAAAATATCCCCTGCTGCCTTTAATGCTTCCGGTACTTTTTCCGGATTCTTGCCTCCGGCCTGAGCCATATTCGGGCGTCCGCCGCCGCCTCCGCCTACGATGGCCGCAATTCCTTTGATCAGGTTTCCTGCATGAGCGCCGGCTTTCTGAGCCTGGTCTGTAACCATGGCGAGAAGGTTTACTTTTCCGCCGTTGACACTGGCAAGAACAACAACGCCTTCGCCCAGTTTTTCCTTTAACTGATCGCCCAGATCTCTCAGTCCGTTCATATCCACGTCTTCAAGAGCTGTTGCCAGGAGTTTCACACCCTTGATCTCCTGTACCTGGCTCATTACATCTCCCACAGCATCCTGAGCCATCTTGGCCTTCAGAGATTCGTTTTCACTGTGAAGAGCTTTTACTTCTGCCTGAAGGTGAGCGATCTTCTCTTCGATCTCAGCCGGGGTGGTCTTCAGCATAGCTGCGATCTCTCCCTGACGTTTTTCGATTTCTTTATAGTAAGCGAATACACTGTCTCCGGTTAGGGCCTCGATACGGCGTACACCTGCGGCGATTCCGCTTTCTGACACGATCTTAAAGGTAGTGATCACTCCGGTATTTGGCACATGAGTACCTCCGCACAGCTCCTTAGAGAAATCTCCCATAGATACTACACGGACCTTTTCTCCATACTTTTCTCCAAACAGAGCCATTGCCCCGGTTTTCTTCGCCTCATCAATAGTCATGATATCTGTCCGTACAGGCAGATTGGCCTGGATCTCCTTATTTACCAAGGCTTCTGTCTGTGCCAGTTCTTCCGGTGTCATAGCCTGGAAATGAGCAAAGTCAAAACGGAGTCTGTCCGGTGTTACCAGAGAGCCCTTCTGCTCTACATGAGAGCCCAGAACTGTCTTTAAGGCTTTCTGAAGCAGATGGGTAGCACTGTGGTTCTTGCAGCAGTCTGCTCTTCCTGCCTCGTCCACATGTAGTGTCACCACGTCTCCCACTTTGATCATACCTTTCGTAAGAACACCTACATGGCCTACCTTTCCGCCTCTCAGGTGAATGGTATCTTCCACTTTGAATTCGGAATCCCCGATAGTAATAACGCCTTTATCTCCTTCCTGGCCGCCCATGGTAGCGTAGAAAGGCGTCTGTTCTACAAATATGGTTCCTCTCTGGTCTTCTGTGAGCGCTTCCGTCACTTCTTCCTGGGTAGTCATAACCGTTACCTTGGAATCCCATACCAGGTGGTCGTATCCTACAAACTCTGTGGTAATGGATGGATCGATCTGATCATATACTGTAGCGTCAGCCCCCATATAGTTGGTCACTTCTCTGGCTTTTCTGGCTGTTTCTCTCTGAACGTCCATAGATTTCTTAAAGCCTTCTTCGTCTACTGTATATCCCTTCTCCTCCAGGATCTCCTTTGTCAGATCCAGAGGGAATCCATAGGTATCATAAAGTTTAAAGGCGTCATCTCCTGACAGCTCTTTCTTTCCTTCTTTTTCCATGGCCTCTTCCATCTCTCCCAGGATATGGAGACCCTGGTCGATGGTTTTATTAAACTGTTCTTCTTCCTTGGTAAGAACCTGGAAGATAAAGCTCTTCTTCTCTTCCAATTCCGGATATCCGTCTTTAGATCCTTCGATCACCGTAGCGCTCAGTTCTGCCAGGAACTTGCCCTGAATACCCAGAAGACGTCCATGACGGGCAGCCCGGCGGATCAGACGGCGGAGCACATAGCCTCTTCCTTCATTGGTAGGCATGATACCGTCAGAGATCATAAAGGTAGCGGAACGGATATGGTCTGTGATCAGACGGATAGAAACGTCCTTTTCTTCATCTTTCTTATACTCGGTATGAGCCAGCTCACACACTTTATTTCTCAAAGCGCAGAGAGTATCTACATCAAAGATAGAATCTACGTCCTGAACTACAGAAGCCAGACGCTCCAGTCCCATACCTGTATCAATATTTTTCTGGATCAGTTCTGTATAATGACCTTCTCCGTCATTATTAAACTGGCTGAATACGTTGTTCCAGATCTCCATGTACCGGTCGCAGTCGCAGCCTACCGTACAGTCCGGTTTGCCGCAGCCGTATTTTTCTCCTCTGTCATAGTAGATCTCTGAACATGGACCGCAGGGACCTGCGCCGTGTTCCCAGAAATTATCTTCTTTTCCGAAACGGTAGATCCTGTCAGCGGGAATACCGATCTCCTTATTCCAGATCTCAAAAGCCTCGTCATCATCCAGATATACTGACGGATACAGTCTGTCCGGATCCAGTCCTACTACCTCAGTGAGGAATTCCCAGGACCAGGCAATGGCTTCATGTTTAAAATAGTCGCCAAAAGAAAAGTTTCCCAGCATTTCAAAGAAAGTGCCGTGGCGGGCAGTCTTTCCTACATTTTCAATATCTCCTGTACGGATACATTTCTGACAGGTAGTCACTCTCCGTCTCGGCGGGATCTCAGCCCCGGTAAAGTATGGCTTTAAAGGCGCCATACCGGAATTGATCAAAAGGAGACTTTTATCATTGTGAGGAACCAGGGAAAAGCTTTTCATCACCAGATGTCCCTTGCTCTCAAAAAACTCTAAAAACATTCTTCTTAATTCATTTACTCCGTATTTCTTCACGGTTTTTCCCTCCCAGATGCTGCCGATATTCTGTTCATGAGCAGTCATTGTTTTTTATGATAGCACAGCCAGATTGGTATTTCAAGACAAAAACTCCCCGGCCAGGCTCCAAAAAGCCAAAAGCCGGAGAGTTTTTCATAGTTACAACAGCAGGCAGCCTGTCAAAAGGCGCCTTCTAACGTTTTCCCCGGGAGTCCCTGCACTGGTTCTCCTTCTGTCTTTTCCCTGCTTTCTCCCGTTCCATCTCCTTTCTTTCCATACAGTCCAGATCTATCTCATAAATGGTGTTTCCTTCCTCCACCAGTTTTGTTCTGTCTCTTTTCATAACACAAAACTCCTTTCCTTATATCTTATGATTTCTATAGTGAAAAGGTCATGTGACATAAAATACGGCTAAAACACCCGTAAATTTCGAGATGTTATAGTAGGTTGACAAATTGCCAACACTTCTTGCTTGCTAATAAAATCCGAAAAATATATACTTCATACAGTTGCTTGCCAAGGCAAACAAATATAAGGAGGATTTTTAATAAATGAAGTTTAATGAAAAACTTATTTCTATCAGAAAAAAGAGAGGATTATCCCAAGAAGAATTAGGAATGGAGCTTCAGGTTTCAAGACAAACCATTTCCAAATGGGAAAACGGGGGTTCACATAGTTAAAGATACCGCTTTCAAAACCCACGCTTACGATACTTCCAATAATCAAATTTTGGAGGTAAAACCCTATGAAACACCTTGTATCTTGTGCCTACAATATGGATAACTGCTGTGTGGAGCTTAAATTCAGCGACGGTAGCATGATTGCCATTGATACTATCGCCGTGGAGAATGAAGTTGCCGACAATATGTATCAGCGGTCAGAACTTGACTATCTGATCTACAACGTACCGCTTGAATATGCTGACCTTGTGCTGAACGGTGATCCCGAAGCTTATCTCAAAGCAGTAACCGAATACAAGCCTCTTGACTGACCTGACCGAAGTGGTATCCGAGCCTTTGGTGGTTCGGATACCACTTAATTTTTTGCCCTTATTAGAAATAATAGATTTATTCACATTTTTCCTGTATAATAATGATAAAATCGTTTCTTTCGCTTCGATTCCGATGTCAATCGTAAAAATCTGAGAAATTTCAAAAAATTTTTGAGAAGTTGGAAAAAAATGAGCCTTCTCGTACCCTCTGTTATAGAGGGGGATGGAAATACCTCTTAATTTTTGCTTTGGAGGATGTACGAATGATTTGGAACGGCGAATGGGAATATTACAATCAAGACTACCTAAAAAGCCTATACGAGAAAAAAGTTTCCGGCGAATGTCCTGATCTTGCCGTCAGAAAGATTTACTGCAAAGGCTGCGGCAGGGTGTTTTAAACGCAGATCGAAACCAAGAAATATTGTCTGTACTCCCTGTGCGGCAATCGAGGTTATCAAAAGGAATTAAAGTGGCGGCGAAAGCATGCAAGAAAAGACCGCATCTGTCAGACCTGCGGCAAGCCTTTTACGCCGAAGCGGTCAGATGCCAAATACTGCTGCAATGCCTGCCGACAGAAAGCATACCGCGGAAGCGTTACGGATAAGGCAAGTTGTCAAGTTGACAACTTGGAATAAGCGTAACGGAAATCGTAAAATGTTACGGCTAATGGTAGTGGTCAAAATGACCACCACCAAAACAGCAGCGGTACTGTTGTTACAGTTACCGTAAGTGGACATTTTGCCCACTCGCCTAACCGTAACGAACAGTCCGAAAATGAGACTTTTCACTTTCAGCAAAATTGTTACGGATGAGCCAAGTTCCCAAGTTGGTAACTTACACTATCCGTAACACAGCAAATGACAATCGAAGGGAGATGAACCACATGAGCCTACGCTACAGCTTCTTCGCCGTCGTGCCCGATGGCATTATCGAAATACCCCAAGAGAGCAATCTTTCATGGCTGACGCTGTTCTATGCGCTGCCGAGAGAGCTTGTCGAGAAGTATCCCCCTGCGCTGTCCTTGCCGAGAAACATCTATGAATTGCTTGACGATCCCGACAGCATGAAAATTATTGAAAACGATATGTTCCTGCTGCTCGTATGGGACTGCTTTGCGTGGTCTGCGTGGCAATTCTTCCAAGTGCCGAGCAAGAACGGCACATACAAGGATGTTCCCGGTGATTGGAAGAATTACTCCGGTGACTTTCCTCTCTGGCGGCTGTCCTATGAAATCATCAAGCATTTCCGCAAGAAGTTAGAGACGGAAATGGATTGGAGCTTCCAACGGCTGTTTCTGATGGACAGAGATGGCGAGCATCCCTGGCTCACTTATCAGCAGTTCAGTAATTTGATCGGCAATCTCACGGACATGATCGTTGCCGAGGAAAACTGGCAGCCAATGATCGATGAGTTCTGGAAAAACCGCAATCCCGATGATTACAGTGGCTCCAGCGTCCACAAGCGGGACTTTAACCGTTCGTGGTATCATAACAGAAATCACAAGCACCTCTCTATCGAAGAAATCGCAGAAACCGGCGCTATGATCGACGGCGAAATGCTGTTCGACATTCCAAACCCCGAAGCGGAGTTTGAAACAAAGGTGCTGCAAAAGATCGGCATTGAACAGTTCGAGCGAAGACTGACGGAGCAGGACAAGCAAATCCTGCGGATGCGAATGGACGGCAGTTCACTCAAGGACATTGCCGCCGCTGTGGGATTCAAGACACCGAGCGCCGTCAGCAAGCATATCGAGAAGATCGCCGGTGCGTATGAGGAGTACGTGTCCGGTGAGTACGGCAGCTTTTTGGATAAGCACACAAAGTAAAAAAAGGTGGACTATGAGCAAAATAAGATATAATAATCAATCGGCACATATCGCCATATACGAAATGGTGCTTCAAGAGAAAATTACTGAGGTATGCCGAAAAATTTGTTTTGATGATTCACAGATTTCTTGGGTAATTTTTGATGCAGAGAGTTTCTACTCAAGCAAAATAGCGAGTTCGGTTTTGGTTGGTACAAGAGGTAGAGATTATGGTTTTTTTGTCCCAAATACGCATGAGATTTGGATTTCAACAAAGGCAATACAAATGGCACAACCCAAAAGCACAAGTTTGTTGAAGAAATCTGTACTGCCGAATACGGTCAAACAAGAATCGGATTTTTTAGCAGATGTACTTCTCGATGAAATTACGCACTTTCAGACAGGAGCAAATCATGGGGAAGCTAAGTATGACCGAAAACTTAGAGAAAACTATGAGAGATATTATTACACATACTTAAGACAGAGTAATCTTAAGTATGTTGTTCGCAGATTATAGCAGTCACGATAACCGTGGCTGCTTTTTTGATGCCCGAAAGGAGGATTTTATGAACAGAGAGCCTTTTGAAACTATGCCCGATGTGATGGATGCCAAGCAGCTTGCAAAGGCCTTGCAGATTTCCAAAGCGGGTGCGTACAACCTTTTGAACGCCCTGGATTTCCCAACCCTGCGTATCGGTGGGCGCAAAATGGTGATGAAAAGCGAGCTGATCGCATGGCTGAAACGGCATACGAACAGCAAGGAGTGAAAACACGGGCAAGAGTTGCAAAAAACCGAAAAAAGCCGATAGAAGTGCTCCGGACGAAGAATGTATCGCCGGAGCAATTTCTATTTGAAAATCGCTGTTTTCGCAGCTCATGAGCCGAAAAAAGACCCCCAAAAAGTCCTAATTCGTTACACTTGAGCAGAAAAGAGCCATTATGCGAACAGAAGTGCCAAAGGAGCAAAAGACCACGGATATTTCCTTTGACAAAAGAAGAAAGATTGTTTATATCCGCACCCACAACACCGACCTAAAGAACCGCTTGACTGCCTTTTCGGAGAAATACCCCGACCTCTGCCGTATGACCGAGGATGATGCTGACATCGGTTGCATGTCCTTTGAGATTGACAAGTGGCGTTTATCCATCCGTCTGACTGTCCCCTACACCGAGGAACGCAGAAAGAATACCAGTGAGTACGCCAAAAAGAACGGCTTCCAGAGTAAGCCGGAAAGCTGATAGACAAAGGCTACGGTCAAAGCAACGGGTTTAACCCCGTTGCTTTGACCGTGAACTTACAAAGGACACAAAATACATTCAATTATTGCAGAGGAATTATGAGGATAAAATCAACAGTCTCAGATGGGTTTAAGTGCAAATTCACAGAATATTTACAAATCGTCGGCATCAAATCACATGAAATGTATTTACTTTTTACATTTCGTGCGTTATACTAATATTAGATTGGAGGTAGAGTATGGATAACGATGGAATTATGGAGTGCATAGATTTGATGTGTGACACTCTCCCTCAATTAAGAAATGCATTAAACCTAACGCAAGAAGATTTTTCCAAAATAATAGGTGTCTCTCGACAATCGGTTATAAACATGGAACATAAAGAGAAAAAACTTACAAGGTCTATCATAATTTCAATGGTATCCTTCTTCTCTTTAAGGGAAAAGACGGCAGAGATACTTCTTCAAAGCGGATTGTATAACAATACTTTTGTTAAAAACATAGGTTTTTCTGAAAGTGTCGTAATCAAAATACACGAATGGAGCAAGTAGAAAATATGAAGAAAGAAGAATTCTATTTTCAATGGCATTTTATGAATAGCTGTAACTTGAGATGTGCTCATTGCTATCAAGAAGGCTATCATTACGAAGACTTACCATTGGATAAATTATTACAAATTGGGGACCAAATCACAACTGCTTTAAGAAAATGGAATATGTTGGGCAGAATATCTCTGACAGGAGGAGAGCCTTTTTTAAGCCCACATATACTTACATTGGTTGACTTTTTGGAAAAATCAGACGAAATTAAACAGTTTGATATTCTAACAAACGGAACCTGCATAACAGACGAACATATTGCAGCTCTGGTTCAGTCCAAAAAACTACATCAGATTCAAATCTCGCTGGATGGTCCGATTGAAGAAATTCATGACGGAGTTAGAGGAAAAGGAACATTCCGAAAGGTTTTGGAAACAATTAAGAAACTGCAAGCTAATAATATCGAGGTTTCCTTTATGTTTACCTTGATGCGTCAGAACAAGGAATATGCTTTGCAGATTATTGATTTTGCAGAGCAGTGCAATGTAAATGCGGTAACAGTCGAGAGAGTCACTCCTTGTGGACACAGTAGTTTGGACGACATTCTAAGCAAGGAAGAAATCAAGTCCATTTACGAAGGAATTACAGTGCGTGCGAATGAAATAAACTCCAAACTCACTGTAAGACGCTTGCGTCCTTTGTGGATCAACACAGCACATCTGGACTGCACCGGCAATGAAAAGATAGGCGGTTTTTGTCCAGTCGGACTGACTTCATTAGCTATCCTTTGGGATGGAACTGTATTACCGTGTAGACGCCTGGAAATTCCTATTGGAAACATTCTCGAAGATGGACTATTTAAAATTTGGTATGACAGCGATATTCTGTGGCAAATAAGAGACAAAAACAATTTGAAGGGAAAATGCCACGGGTGCGTTAATGTTGAGCGCTGCGGTGGATGCAGAGCGATTGCTTATGCAACTACAGGTGATTATATGGGGGAGGACATTCAATGTTGGATTTAACGAAAAAGTTTCAGCTCAAAGAAGAAATTGTATTAAGAAAAATTGACAGCAAGTGCTGGGCACTAAATGTTGAGAACGGTAATCAGTATCGTCTAAACGAAGTTTCTTATCTTATTTTGGACTCGTTTAGAGATGCATCTACGGTCGAGGAAATGATTGCGATTGTAAAAAAAGAGTATGCGGTTGATAAGGAACGATTGATTGCAGACTGTTCTTTGATGATTCAGACTGCTGTCGATAAAAACATTTTGAAGGAGGTTTGACCATGAAAGAGTATTCTGCACCTATCATTCTGGAAGAAGACGAAATGCTTTTCACTAAGGATGTTTGGGAAAACTTTAGTGAAGGTAATTGGTGCTTCGGTTGCACAAATTGCAATTGCAACTAAACCGTAATGAGAAGGGGGCACTCTTGCATAAAGAGTCCCCCTTCTTGTGCATGGAGGAGGCAAAGAAATGAGAATTATTGATGCACATATGCATATAGGTTTACAGTCCTTTTGCGACAACGAAAATAGCGAGTTTCAGTACGACCTCTGTTCCACATACGACGAGATCATCGAACTGATGGATGCCAGTGATGTTGATATGGCTATAATTTTGCCCATTCCACACAAGGACTTTAATACTGTAAAAGCAAACAGCTATGTTTTTGAAGCCTATCAAAAACATTCAGATAGACTAATCCCCTTTTGCAGAATAGATGAACATTTGAAAGAAAATATCGAGAAAGGCTTCCGAGGGGTAAAATTACATCTTCTTTATGAGGAAGTAGATATAAAAAATATTAAGAAGGAACTTCAACAAATAGAAGATGCTAACATCCCTCTTATTCTTCATGCGAAATTTGCAAATAAGGTTAAGCAGGTCGAACAAATATTAAAATACGCACCTAACCTCAATATTATTCTGGCTCATATGGGTAGAGGACACCTATATACCGGTGAGCAAACGATTGATAATGCATTAGCACTTAAGAAATATCCTAATGTGTATATGGACTTATCTACTGTCGGTGATTTGCCGTCGATAATCAATGTATGTGAAATTCTTGGATATGACAGAGTGATTTACGCTTCAGATTATCCATTTGGTAAAAATTGTTTGGGCGAAAAATATAGATATACCGATGAACTCAATGCCCTCAAGCAAAACTTAAGCCGTGAGCAGAGTGAGCTAATCTTTCACGAAAATATAGAAAGATTGCTGGAGGTGAAAAACGATGTCTATGTTCGCCGAGCAAAAAAGGCAGATGTTGATTCTGTCATGGATATGTTTAATTCGATAAGTAGCGAAGACCAAAAATTCTTAGCCTATGGCAATAAAGCGTCACTGATTAGACAAATTATCAGAAGTGAAAGGCATTGTTATGTTGCTGTGTATGAGAATAGAGTTGTCGGATTTTTGCGTGAAAGTGGACGTCCGGAAGGTTATTCTTTATTGGAAGAAATACTTGTTCTTCCGGAATATCGTGGCAAAGGTGTAGCCACTAAATTGATAAGTCATTATCATCGTGCTTTTCATAAAAATATGGCGAAAACAAATGCATCTAATCATAAAATGATAAATATGTTAAGTAAAAACGGCTATGTAGCTGAAAACCCAGATGCTCCCAGAATAATTAACTGGGTGAGAAACGGAGAATAGATGTGAATACAGACAATGCATATTACTGGTCGATAACAGAAACAAAAAGGCAAGCTGTTCTTGTGAGGAGCGAGATAGAAAGGTTGACATGTAAATTCTTTTTCGATAGAGATTTTATTTTTGTTGAACCACCTGTTCTCCATGAGGCAATCGCAAACAAGAAATCGGAGATTTATATTCCTCTGTATAATGGAAAGTATTCATTATCGTCTAGCAATGCATTGTTTATGGGTATGTATGCCTCTGAATTTAACAAGGTATTTACTATATCGAAATGCTTCCGTGACGAATGTGACACCTTGAATCATTTGGTGGAATTTGACATCCTGGAGGTGGAGATGTTGAATTGCACCATGGATGATATGATACAACTGATTCAATCCTATTTGGAATTTGTTTTGGATCAACTGTCGGAATCTTCCTCCATAAAATCATTGTCCGAGCTGACCGCAAGGATAATGAAGTTAAAAGATGAACTTACTCCTCACATTATGACATACGATGACTTTGTATCGAACCTATCCGGGGATGATTACGATGAACGCACAGATATTAGTGATGTAGATTATTTAGTGTCGAAGCAACTAAAGGAGATTGTAATAATCGTCGATTACCCTACCAGGTTTGCTACATGGACTTCTAAAAATATAGGAAACGGAAAAAGCATCGCAATGAATATTTTACTGCCGGAAACATATGGAGAACTATGTGAAGGTTGCGAACGAACCAATGATGTTGAACTGCTTCAAAATAAAATACGCCTTGCAAAGGTGGAGCCAATTCAATGGTATGTTGATTCTGTAAAAAAAATCAAGACAGATCGATGTGGCTTCGGATTAGGAATTGATAGACTTGTGCGATGGATTATTGGCGCAGACCAAATTCGTGATACACGCTTTTTTCCAAGAGTAAAATCGGAGGACTAAATAATGTCAAAATACGAAAATAGAGCGACAATGTCGCTATTGAATATGTGTAATGAGATGTTCAGAAAGAATATCGAAATTCGCCGCATCACAAAAACCTGTGCTTTACTTCTTATGTCGGGTCTTTCTTCACACGATATTCCCTCAAAAATTATCGATAAATGCCTTGCGTCTCAAAAAGACGACGGTGGATTTATTGGTAATACAGATACCTTATGGAACATTAAATTCTTGGAGTTCTATCCTCAATATGAGACGGAACGCAAGAGAGCAATAAAGTGGCTCGTGTCAGGTAATGGTGATGAAGAAGGATTTGGGAGAAGCAAGCGAGATATGCACCGAATCCCCGTAACAGGTCTTGCACTTTATTTATTGCCGGAGATTGCAACGGAGAAAAACTTGGAATGGCTGGAGAAGACATGGAGTTCGGAGTTAAATTCTTTGACCTATAAAGCGGCATATTCGATTTTAGCATTTAACCAAAATAATTATAAACCTACGACAAATGGTAAACTTATTCATGAGACGGTTACATGGTTATGCAAGCAGCAGGAAGTAAGTGGAGGGTTTGCTCCATGGCTCAATCATCCTGTTGGGGAAAATGTTTATTGTACAGCCGTTGCGTTGGTCGCTTTAATCAGTATGCAAGATGATGCTTACAGAGAAACCATTAAGCGAGGATATGAATATCTGTGCAGAACGCAATTGAAAAGCGGAATATGGGCATATCACGAAATTGAGGATGGTGCTTCATGGGGATTATTTGCATTGACTCAAGCCGAAAAATACTTGGAGGTATAGGCTATGAATGTTCTTGTAATTTATCCGAAGCCAGATAAAGCTAAGAAACCAAGATTTGGTTTTTCTTATGAAATGCTTTTGATCGCTACGATCTTGTCTAAATACCATCAAGTAGGTATTAAAGATTATTCATGTGAGACTTTTGATGAGCATGAACTTATAGAATATGTGCGTAGAGAAGATGTTGATATTGCTCTTGTTGAATGCGACTCTTATGCATTGAAGCGTTCCCAAAACATTTTACACGCCGCAGAAATCATTGATATGTTAAATCAATATACTCACACAATCGCTTACGGAAACTATTGCTATATCACCAAGAAAGATTTTGGCAATGCAAAGCAAACAGTAACCGATAACGAAATTAACAACATCATTGATTTCGTCAATCAGTATGAGAAAAACAGTATCATTCCTCATGTAGAGGCATATGATGAACTTCCGTATATCGACAGAAGTATGCTCTTACCCATTCCATACTATAAGGACAACGAAAGGAACACTCTTTTGCAGACATCTAAGGGGTGTGAAAACACTTGTATATTCTGCCAAAGAAAAGGTTGGCAACATTGTTATGTTACCCATTCAGACGAATATGTACTGGACGAGTTGAAGGTCATTAAGGAAAACGGGTACAGAAATGTGTGGATTACAGATGAGAATTTTACGTTTAATCTTTCCAGGGCGAAGAAATTGCTAAGAAAAATCATGCAGGCAAATTTGCATGAAGACCTCCGATTCTTTATTAGTAGTTGGGCAAACATTGATGAAGAATTTTTGGACTTAGCAAAGAAATGTAATATACGAATTATCAGTTTCGGCATTGAAAGCGGAAACAGTGAAATACTGCAATTTTACAGAAAAAACATCAATATAAAGAAAGTGCCGAGCATTATTCAATATGCTAATTCTATTGGCATATTTACCGTGGGTAATTTTATTATAGGTGCTCCAATGGAAACCGAGGAAACAATCAACGAAACATTTTACCTTATCAGAAATTGTGAGTTTGACCAAGTCAATATAAAAAATCTTGATTATATGATAGGGTCTACTCTTTATGAGTCTCTTGATGATGAACTAAAAGTAAAAGACCATGTATTTGCTTGTTTTGAAAATGGACTAAATAGATTCAAGTTAGAAGACATAAAAAAGATAAAGGATACTTTCTTATCGGAGTATTACAAAGCTCATCGAACAGCCATTGAGCAAAAAATCAGACTTTATGGCACACCGTTTTAAGAAAAGGAGACAGCGGAAAATGAAACTATTGGGATGGCTGAAAAAGAAGAAAGCAAAAA
This sequence comes from Candidatus Blautia stercorigallinarum, assembly GCA_019112785.1. GTDB lineage: Bacteria > Bacillota > Clostridia > Lachnospirales > Lachnospiraceae > Blautia > Blautia stercorigallinarum. The sequence continues at coordinate 13,613 of DXIQ01000083.1, read as the reverse complement.
AAGATGTGAAAGTGCAAGCAGACAAAGATGATAGAGATGTTTGTCCGGAGTGTGGCGGAAAAGGTTACAGAATCAACGATAATCACTATTTAGCAGATAATGATTACGAACGCCGATATTCGAGTTGTAGGAGGTGTAACGGTACAGGTCGCTACCACTCCGATATAGATAATTGTTAGGGAGGTACTACATGAAAACTATGAAAGGACGAATTGTTGAAATCGAAAAATATCAAAGTCGAGCAACCTACATAAAACAAGGGGTAAAGGGCTATGACCAATATAAATATGATAATTATCCCGGAGGAAATGGAACATATGTTACTGGTGGAGAATATCTTGGTACCGTATTGAAAGTGAAGGTTTTTATTTATGATATTAACTGCTGTAAAACTTTTGATGTTTATGAGGATGTTCTAAGTTTAGCCGGGAAGAAAAAGATTTCATCTCAGTTGCTTGCAACCATAGAATCTCATAAGGGTGATAAAGTTGATGTTTATACCGATGACGGTAGAAACTTTAATTTTGATGCGAGCATTCTATTAAAATGAAAATGACTAAGCCAAAGGCGATCAACCGTAAAAAGTTGGTCGCTTTTGCTTTGCTCGTTTCCAATAATTCATTACATACCGTTGCCCATCCTGGCAGTCGGTATCTTATTTGAAGGAGGACTCGCCCATGCCCAGAAAAAAGAAGCCGCAAACCTTGCCGGAGCTTTACGCCGCCAAGGAAGAAACCGAAAACGAATTGAGAAAAGCCAAGCAAAAGGAAAAGATTTTGCAGAACCAAATCTCCAAGCTGACCCGAAACGCCAGAACCCACCGACTTTGCACAAGAGCCGGTATGTTGGAGAGCTTCTTGCCGAATCCCGAACTGATGACAGATGATGAAGTGATGATAGTCCTAAAGATTGCTTTTCATCAGCCTGCAATGAAGCCCGTATTGGAAAAACTGGCAGCGGAGAGCGAAGCGAAAAAGACCCTTACGGAGTAAGGGCGCAACTATACACCGCCTAAGATGGTGCGTTGCGTTCTCCGAAGGCTCCTATGCGGAGTGCAGATGATTTTCGCAGCTACGGCTACTCCAAATCATTACAGGGGAAGCTACACTTCCCCTGCGCTGGCTCTGCCAGCTACCCCTTTGTTGACTTGCCGCCCATGAACGAATGCCGAGCAATCATTCACAGACAGCAAGTTTTTATTTTGCCCAACCCCAACGATCTCGACCAAAGAAAGGAGGTCATGCCTATGCCTTGTCCGCATTTTGATATAAAGGTTGTCGGGCGAAGCGAAGGACAATCTGCTGTTGCTGCCGCCGCATACCAAAGCGGCGAGAAGCTATACAGCCAATACGACAAGGAAACAAAAAGCTATGATGCCAAGGAAGGTATTACGCACACAGAAATCATGCTGCCGTCCAACGCTCCCCGTGAGTATGCAGACCGCAACACGCTATGGAACGCCGTGGAGAAAATCGAAAATCAATGGAACTCACAGCTTGCCCGAAGATTCCATCTGCCCATTCCAAGAGAAATCCCCGAAGAACAATATGTGCAGCTCGTCAGAGAATACTGCAATGAGTTTTTCGTTTCCAAAGGGATGATTGCCGATATTGCCATTCACGACCCACACCCGCCCGGTCACAATCCCCATACTCATGTTCTGGTAACAATGCGAGCTATGGACGAGAACGGAAAATGGCTGCCGAAAGCAAGAAAGGTTTATGACCTTGACGAGAACGGCGAGCGTATTCGTCTCCCCTCTGGCAACTGGAAAAGCCATAAGGAAAACACCGTGGACTGGAACGAACGCAAGTATGGAATGATATGGCGCATGGGCTGGCAGGACTTTCAGAATAAATATCTGGAAGCCAACAATCGCCCGGAGCGTGTTGATCTGCGCTCCTATGAAGCACAGGGCATTGACCAAATCCCAACCGTTCACATGGGTCCTGCCGTCACCGCAATGGAACGCCGAGGGATTCAAACAGACATCGGAAATCTCAACAGAGAAATCCGAAAAACCAACAGCATCATGCAGTCCATCAAGCAGATGATCCGAAATCTCCGAAACTGGCTCGTTGAGCTTAACGAGTGCCGCAAGGAACTGATTGCAGAGCAAGCCGAGCTTGAAGCGAATATGCTGCCGAAGGTGTTGATGAAATATCTGGACATCCGTAAGGCAGAACGAAGCGACTGGACACCGCAGGGACGAAGCAAAGCAGCGTCCCAAGACTTAAAGAAAGTATCAGAAGCCATCGGCTATCTAAAGCGCCAAGGGCTGCATACCGTGGATGATCTGGAAGCCCACATTGAGAAATCCGGTGAGAAAGCCGCAAATCTCCGTGGTCAAATGAAGAAGAAAGAGAGCCGAGTAAAGACGATCGACAGCATCGTTTTGAGCCTTGACACTTTCAAAGAGTGCAAGCCCATTTACGAACAGTATCAGAAAATCTACTTCAAGAAATTCAAGGAGAAATTCAGACAGGAGCATCCCGAAGTTGCCAAGTTTGAGAAAGCCAGAGCTGTTCTGAGCAAGCACCCCGAAGCCAAGACCACCACAGCAAAGGAACTCAAAAAAGAGCGTGAAACCCTTATGGGCGAAATCGCAGAGCTGCGTATTCCCCTTGAAAAAGTCCAGGCGGATTTGCAAAGGCTCAAAGATATTCGCTATTGGGTACGCAAGGCAACGCCCGGTACAGAGGAAAGCAAGGAAGCTACGCAGAAGCAATCCATTCACGAGCGACTGGCAGACCATTCCGACAAACCTGCCGCACAGGAGCAGAAGCCTAAGCGAAAACAGAATATGGAACTTTAACACGACACTTGCCATTTTCATTACGAAAAGACAGGTGAATTTTTATTTTTAGGGAGGAAATTTATGACCAAAACCCAAATCGCCGCATACGAACCCATCGACCTTTGTGCTTGCTTTGATATTCTCCATGAGCCGCCCGCAGCGGTAATCAGAGCGTGGGAAAAAGAACGGGATGAGCGTTTTATGGCAAACAAGGAACGGGGCTATTACGGCACCGAGCTTGACGGTACGCTTTATTACTACTATGGCAATACCCGCACAAAGGTAACGGAGTTCTTTTCTCCCAACGGACAGACCTTGGACAAGGCAATCGAAAACCTTGTCCGCTTCGCCGCAGGAAATACCGTGTCCGCAAATATTTCGATGAATTGTTAACAGAATCGCATTGAATCACAACCCACGCTTATGGTATAATGTATCATAGGAAAGTATTGTAAGCGTGGGTTGTTTCACGAACAGGAGGATTTTTAATGAAACAACCGTACAATACAGCACTATATATGAGACTCAGCCGTGATGACGAAAATTATGGCGACAGCGTATCTATCGAGACCCAGCGCACCATTTTACAGCAGTACGCAAAGGAACAGGAGCTTCATGTGGTCGGTGAGTACATCGACGACGGATGGAGTGGCACTACGTTTGAAAGACCGAATTTCAAGCGAATGATGGAAGATGTGGATGCAGGACGAGTAAACTGCATTGTGACCAAAGACCTCAGCCGCTTCGGACGTGACCATATCATGGTCGGCTACTATCTGGAATACGAGTTTCCGGAGAAGCAAGTGCGATATATCGCCGTATCTGAGAACGAGGATACCAAGAAAGGCTTGTCCGATTTCGTTCCTTTCAAGAATTTGTTCAACGAATGGTTTGCCAAGGACACCAGCCGCAAGGTCAAGACCGCACTTCATGCCAAGTTTGCCGCAGGAGAACGCACCTTTGCCTATGCGCCGTTGGGGTATATCCGACATCCAGAAATCAAGAACGCCATTGTGATTGATGTGGAGACCCGCTGGATCATCGAGAAAATCTTTGACCTTGCCTATCATGGGGCGGGTGCTGCCAAGATCGCAAGAGTATTGGTGGAAGAACACGTTCCTACTGCCGGATGGCTGAACTATCAGCGATATGGGACATTCGCTCATATCTACGAGGGACAGCCGGAGGAAAAGTCCTACGCATGGACGCTGGCACAGGTCAAGAGCATCCTAAAAGACGAAACTTATATCGGCAACAGCGTACACAACAAGCAAAGCAACATTTCTTACAAGAACAAGAAAAAGGTACGCAAGCCGGAGGAAGAATGGTTCCGAGTAGAGAACACCCATGAAGCCATTATTTCGAGGAAAGTCTTTGAACAGGTGCAGGAACAGATTGCCAGCCGCCGCAGACAGCAAAAGGACGCTACCACGCAAATTTTTTCGGGGCTTGTGAAGTGTGCGGACTGCGGATGGTCGATGCGCTTCGGTACGAACAGGCAGAACAGCAAGCCTTATAGCCATTACACTTGCAGTCAATATGGACAGGGGTTAAGACAGTGTTCTGCCCACTATATCCGCTATGACTTCCTCTACCACTACGTTCTGACAAGAATACAGGATTTGTCGAGACAGGCGCAGTTGGATGAAACAGAGCTTCTGCATCGGCTCCTGAAAGGAAGCGAACAGGAGCTTGCCGCCAATGCCAAAAGGCAGAGCGCAGAGCTTACAAGAGCCGAGAAGCGCAGAACAGAGGTTGACCGCAAGTTTGCGAAGCTGTATGAGGACTGGTCGGACGGTCGTATCACGGAATACAACTTCAATATGATGTCTCAGAAATATCAGACAGAGCAGCAGGAGCTTACCGAGAAGATCGAAAGGCTGTCTGCTGAGCTTGAATCTGAAAAGCAAACAACTGTCGATGCGGAGACTTGGATTTCCCTTATCAAGCAGTACGCCAATCCCACCGAACTGACAGCGGAGCTTTTGAATACGCTGATTGAAAAGATCGTTATTCACGAAGCTACCAATGAGTGCGGTGTGCGAGAGCAGAATATTGACATCTACTACCGCTTTATCGGCAAAATCGAGTAAACAACTGAATATGAGTGCCTTTGCACGATGGCATTGGCACTCATACATAATCAATATCTTTAACTACGGAAAACGGGTCAATCTTATCCTGATTTTCAACGATTAGTTCAGTTAAGTGATTATTTTGATATGACCTTAGATGAACTGGTAAAAGATCTTGATGTCCAGGATGTAAGAAATAAGAATTTAACTGATGAGAAAGTGGCTTCCATTTATTTAGATGTTGAAAATGTAAAAAATAACTTTAAGAAATTTGCAAAAATCTTTTGTTATGTTGGCCTTATTTTAATAGCAGTCATTTTTTTAGGCTTTATTTTACATTTGCTGTTTCCAGATATCCAGTGGCTTTGGGGAAGCACCCGATAGCTGATGGATATTGGGTCATACACTTTTCTTTTTCCGCATATAATGGAGCAAAATGCAAAAAAGAGAAGTCTATGAATAATCAATCTCTTCTTGACGAAATGGTAAGTGAAGATTCTATAGAAATGCTGAAGGCGGCTCTGCCCTACCTGCCTCCTCAGGGACAGTCTTTTATCTCTGTCTTTGCAAAATTTCTGGAGTTAAAAAATACACTCCGGTTCTTCAGACCTGCTGCCGGCTCCGCTCAGATCTGCGCCCAGTCCAGAGAAAAAAATAATCCTCTGGAAATGCTCTCCGCCTGCAGCAGCGTCTGCCACGGCCGGACCAAAGAGCAGCTTGACAACATGATCCAGACTCTGACTATGCTTCAGATGTTTGAGTTCAGTCAGAAACCCGTCCCCCAGGAACCGGTGGAAAAGGAGGCAGATATCCATGGATAACCGTTCAAATGGATCCGGTAAACAAAAAAAAGACCAGGAAAATACTTCCTGGACTAAAGACCCCAGCCTGGCCGGACTGGATCCGGCCAAACTGGCTATGTTAAATTCTTTTGCCCAGCAGGGCGCGGGAAAAAATCCTCAGGAACTTCTTCCCCTTCTTATGGCAGCAACCTCCCAGAGCCGGGCAAAGGGTACCCGCTTTTCCAGGGAAGAGATGGACGCTATCATCCAGGTCCTGAAAGCCGGAAAATCCCCGGAAGAAACCGCCCGTATGGATAAGATCATTCAGATGATGAAGATGTTTTCCTGATATCGGCGGGGCTTTCCTCCAGAATACATTGCCGGAGCAGCACAAGGGCATTGACTACCGCCTGCTCTCTGACGCTGCTTCGGTCGCCGTTAAAATGACATTCTTTTACCCTTGTTTTTCCTTTAAAACAGCAGCCGATAAAGACCGTTCCTACCGGATACCGGTCTGTTCCACCCTGGGGACCTGCAAATCCGGTAACAGACAGAGCCCCGTCTGCACCTGCCGCTGCAGCTCCTCCTTCCGCCATTTCTTTTGCGCATTTCCGGCTGACAGCCCCCTGCTCTTTTAAGGTGCTCTTCTTTACCTTGACCAGTTTTCTCTTTGCTTTATTGGAATAGGTGACAAAGCCCTGTTTCAACACCTCTGAGGCTCCCGGCACATCTACGATCCTGGCGGAGAGGGCGCCTCCCGTACAGGATTCCACTGTAGTCACCGTAAGGCCCCGCTCCTTCAGAAGCTCCACTACTGCTCCTTCCAGAGTCATTTCTTCCCTTTCTGTATAAAGGGCTTCTCCAAACCGATGCCTCAGCTCAATGGCCACAGGCTCTATCAGCTTTTGTGCTTCTTCCTCATCGACAGCCCTGGCTGTAAGACGGATATGGACTTCCCCCGGTTTTGCATAAGTGGCCACTGTAGGATTTTTCTGCTTCTGGATCAGATCCCGGATATCGGTTTCCGCCTGGCTCTCTCCTATGCCGCAGATTTTCAGGGTTCTGGAGGAAATGATCTCCGGCTGTCTTTTATGAAGATAAGGATAAATTTTGCTTTCAAACATAGGGATCAGTTCTCCCGGAGGACCCGGAAGGAGGATCGCTACTTTCTCTCCTTCTTCCACAATGATACCCGGGGCCGTTCCATTATCATTTTCTACGGCAATGGCCCCCTCAGGTATCAGAGCCTGTTTCCAGTTATTCTGGGTAATGGTCTTTCCCGGGGTGTTCCTCAGGTACTGTTTCATAAACTTTTCAATATGCTTCCGGCTTTTTTTATCCTCTACCAGTTCCCGCTTCAGGACTTTGGCTACCGCCTCTTTTGTAAGGTCGTCCTGGGTGGGACCCAGACCGCCGCAGAGGATCACCACGTCCGACCGTTTCATGGCTGCCCGGAAACATTTGCACAGCCGGCGCATATTGTCTCCCACTACACTTTGGTAATACATAGACAGGCCCAGATCTGCACATTTCTGGGCAATATAGGCGCCGTTAGTATTCACAATATTTCCTAAAAGCAGTTCTGTTCCTACACAGATCAATTCTGCTGTCATCTGTTTTCCTTCTTTCTCAGTCCTGCATGCTCAGCACTTTTTTATTCTTTACAATATAGTCTACCAGAGAAATAATGGTCAGGGCCACAGCGATCACAATAAATACTGTGATCAGGGTCTGGAAGACCGGATTCTGGATATCCATGATCATCAGGATGATCAGGATCATCTGAGATACTGTCTTGAATTTTCCCCAGTAGCTGGCAGCGATCACAATACCGTTATCTGCTGCTACAAGGCGGAATCCGCTGATGATAAACTCTCTGGCAATGATCACGATGGTGATCCAGGCTGCCAGCTTATCCATGGCAGTAAAGCAGATCAAAGCGGAACACACCAGGAGTTTGTCCGCCAAGGGGTCCATAAACTTTCCGAAATTCGTTACCAGATTATATTTTCTGGCCAGGTATCCGTCTAAAGTATCGGTAAGGCTGGCCGCTACAAAGATCACCAGAGCGATCCATTTGTCTGCTGCTCCTGTGATATCATACATTAAAAAGGCTACAAAAAAGGGGATCATGATCACCCTTGCGATTGTCAGTTTATTCGGTGTATTCATCTTTCAACTCTCCTATCAAATCATATTCCAGCGCCCCGGTCACATGGACCATGGCAAAATCTCCGGACATCAGCTGGGTGTCCGTATTGATAAACAGATAACCGTCCACTCCCGGCGCGTCTCCATAGGTTCTGGCTACGTAAGCGTTCTCATCAGCTACTTTTCCTTCTACCATAACCTCTACTTCACTGCCGATCCTGGCGTTTCCCTTATCAATGGAAATCTCCTGCTGAAGTTCCATCAACTCTGCCTGGCGCCGCTGCTTCTCCTCTTCCTCGATCTGATCCGGCATTTTAGCCGCAGGAGTGTCCTCCTCTGCTGAGTAAGTAAAAACTCCCAGACGGTCAAATTCCATGGTATCGATAAACTCCATCAGTTCTTCATGCTCTTCCTGGGTTTCTCCCGGGAATCCGGTGATCAGTGTAGTCCTGAGGATAATATCCGGGATCTCTTTTCTTAAAGTCTCCACGATCTGGATCAGTTCTGCTTTCGTAGTCCTTCTTCCCATTCTTTTTAAGATCCTGTCATTACAGTGCTGGATAGGAAGGTCCAGATAATGGCAGATCTTCCTTTCTTCTTTCATAGTCTGGATCAGTTCCGGATAAATTTCCTCCGGATAACAATAAAGGATACGGATCCACTGGATCCCCGGTATCCGGCAAAGTTTCCGAAGCAGGATGTGGAGAGATTTTTCTCCGTAAAGTTCCTTTCCATAGACAGTAGTCTCCTGGGCCACCACGATCAGTTCCCGCACCCCCTGGGAAGCCAGATATTCTGCCTGGGCCACCAGTTTTTCCATGGGAATGCTCCGATACTTTCCTCTGAGTCTTGGAATAATACAATACGTACAGCATTTGTCACAGCCTTCCGCAATCTTCAGATAATCGTAATAGCCTCCTGTGGTGATCACTCTTTTTCCCCCGGCCTGAGGAACCCGGTCGATACTCTGGAAATCCAGATATTTTTCACCTTCAAAGGCCTTATCCAGAGCCTGGATCAGTTCATCCCAGCTTCCGGTTCCCAGAACTGCGTCTACCTCAGGAATCTCTTTTATGATTTCTTTCTGATAGCGCTGGGCCAGACATCCTGTGACCAGCAGAGCTTTTAATTTTCCAGTCTCCTTATACTGGGCCATTTCCAGAATGCTGTTGACGCTTTCCTCTTTTGCGTCATGGATAAAAGCGCAGGTATTGATAACAATAGCCTCCGCCTCACTTTCATCATTGGTGATCTCATAGCCATTTTCTACCAGCATTCCCAGCATTTCTTCCGAGTCTGCCAGATTTTTATCACAGCCAAGAGAAATAAACAGTACCTTTCTCATGAAACCTCCTTGGATTAGCACAAAGGACCGCCGGCAAGAAGCTGTCAGCAGTCCCTGTACATGATTTTTATCTTTTTAGTTTTCTTCCTCTTCTGCCTCAGGATCTTCCGGCAGGATATGGACTTTCCCTTTGTAGATCTCTTCTACTGCAATAGACAAAGGTTTTTTTCCGGCGGAAGGAACCATAGGTTCTCTTCCTGCGATCAGCTGTCTTGCTCTCTTGCTTGTAGCAAGTACTACGGAATAACGGCTGGTTACTAATGGCTGGTCCTCCATCTGAGAACCTTCGTTAATAGCCTCCATAAGTTCTGTGTAAGATGGATGTATCATATTTATTCTCCTTTCTGAAATACAGCAATTTCCTCAGTTATCTTTTCAATAAACTCCTGACAGTTCTCTGCTCTGTCATGCTGGCTCTGGATGATCCCGTGCATACGGTCCACACATTCCTCCAGCTGGTCATTGACCAGGATATAATCATATTCCGGCATGCCTTTCGCCTCTTCAAAAGCTCTGGCAAGTCTGGAATCGATCACCTCCATAGTTTCTGTTCCTCTTCCAACAAGGCGTCTTTTCAGTTCCTCTGCAGAAGGCGGCGTCACAAAAAGCAGCAAGGTGTCCGGACGCTTTTCCTTCACTTTCAGGGCGCCCTGGATCTCGATCTCCAGGATCACATCTTTCCCTTTGTTCAGCTGCTTTTCCACATAAGCTTTGGGAGTCCCATAATAATTTTCTACATATTGGGCATACTCGATCAGGGCGTCCTGAAGGATCAGCTCCTCAAATTCTTTTTTGGTATGGAAAAAGTATTCTCTGCCGTTTTCTTCTCCCGGTCTGGGATCTCTGGTAGTAGCAGAGATAGAAAGGGCATAATTGTCATACTTTTCCATTAATCTCTTGATCAGCGTACCTTTTCCGGCCCCTGAGAAACCGGAAACCACAACTAAAATTCCTTTTTCAGCCATCATATTCCCCTCTTGTTTCATTCTCCGGAAATGAGCCAAATCTTTTGGATATGGTCTCCGGCTGGAGAGCGGAGAGAACTACCATATCGCTTTCCGTAATAAGAACCGCCTTGGTCTTCCTTCCCTGGGTAGCATCTACTGCTTTCCCCGCCTCTTTGGCCGCCTGTACCAGACGTTTGATAGGAGCTGCGTCAGGACTGACCACCGCCACGATCTTATCCATGTTTACTACATTTCCAAATCCGATATTTAATAATTTTGCCATAGACATGCCTGCCTTTATTCAATATTCTGAATCTGTTCCCGGACTTTCTCGATCTCTGTTTTCAGATCAATAGCCAGATTGGAGGTCTCCAGATCATTGGCCTTAGAAAGGATGGTATTTGCCTCCCGGTTCATCTCCTGGGCAATAAAATCCAGCTTTCGTCCCACTCCTTCATTTTCATGAAGGACTTCCTCCATACGGTGGATATGGCTCTTTAATCTTACCGTTTCCTCATCTGTACAGATCTTATCGGCAAAAAGGATCACCTCTGCTGCGATCCGGCTCTCTTCGATCTGGGTATCTGCCAGAAGCTCCTTCACTTTGCCTTCCAGCTTCTCCCGGTATTCTCCCAGGATCTCAGGAGATCTCTGTTCCACCAGATCCACCTTTTTGTCCATAGTCTTCAGTTTTTCCAGGATATCCTGTCTTAAATGAGCTCCTTCCTGGGTCCTGCTCTCCACAAACTGCCCGGCCGTCCTGCGGATCACTTCCTCCAGAGCTGTCCAAAGTTCTTTCTCATCCGGCGTCTGTTCTTCCATGGTAAATACCTCAGGATACTTAGAAAGGGCCGCTGCTGTGATCTCTGTATCCAGTCCGAACTCCCTGCCCATTTCCTGAATATAAGTCAGATACTGCCCGGCGATCTCCCGGTTGTACTTTACCGAAACTCTGGCCTGGGTGTAGTCTTCATAGGTAATAAAAAGATCCACTTTTCCTCTCTGGATATACTCTTTCAGAAGATTACGGATAGCTGCTTCAAAAAAGCTGAGCTTCTTAGGCATCCGCATATTAATATCCAGATAACGGTGATTCACTGATTTCATCTCCACCGTGATCTTTTTTTCTTCATCAACTAGCTCGGCTCTTCCAAAGCCGGTCATACTTTTAATCATGTAAAACTCTTTTCTGTGTCTAATATTTGCCAAAGGGCATAAACATACATAGTCATTATAAGACAACCCCTTCTGCCCGTCAAACATTTTTTTGCTTCTTACAGAAATTTATGATAATATAAGAAAGATAGTCCTAAGTGACTAGTCAAAGACCCTTGCGGCAGTCGCTAAATGGGCAGGCAGGCATGCCCCCTTGGCCCGTTGTCCGCAGGAATAAAGGAGTGCAAAGAATATGGCATTTGATGGAATCACCATCGCAAATATGGTAAAAGAATTTCAGGATACCATCGTGGGAGGAAAGATCAATAAAATCGCCCAGCCGGAAGCCGACGAGCTGCTGATCACTATAAAGAACAATAAAACCCAGTACCGTCTGCTGATCTCCGCCAGCGCTTCTCTCCCGCTGATCTATTTTACAGATAAAAATAAAATCAGTCCCCTTACTGCCCCCAACTTCTGCATGCTTCTGCGGAAACATATCGGCAGCGGAAAGATCGTTTCTATAATCCAGCCGGACATGGAACGGGCCATCGAGTTTCGGATTGAACATCTCAACGAGCTGGGGGATATCTGCTACAAAACTCTGGTGGTGGAGATCATGGGCAAACACAGTAATATTATCTTCTTAAACGAAGACCGGATGATCCTGGACAGTATCAAACATATCTCCGGAAATGTAAGTTCCGTCCGGGAAGTCCTTCCGGGGAGAGACTACTTTCTTCCCAAGACCCAGGAAAAGTACAATCCTCTTACCGTGTCGGAAGAAGAATTTTTCTCCTTTGTATGTGAAAAAACCACTACTCTGGCCAAAGCCCTCTATACTTCTCTTACAGGGATCAGCCCCTGTATTGCCGAGGAGATCTGCTTCCGTGCTTCCTTAGACGGCAGCCAGCCGGCCAAGTCTCTGGACGGCCCGGCGAAAGAGCATCTTTTCCATACTTTCCAGAGAGTTATGGAAGACGTGCAGGAGGGAAATTTCCAGCCCAATATTGTTTATAATGAGAAGGAAGAACCTGTGGAATATGCGGCTCTTCCCCTGACAAAATACGGAAACGCTCCTGTGAAGAATTTTTCTTCCATGTCCCAGGTGCTGGAACAGTATTATGCCCAGAAAGACCAGATCACCCGGATCCGTCAGAAGTCCTCAGACCTTCGCCGGATCGTCCAGACCGCTCTGGAAAGAAACCGGAAAAAACTGGATCTCCAGTCCAAACAGATGAAAGATACTCAGAAAATGGACAAGTACAAAGTCTACGGAGAACTGATCAACACCTACGGGTACAACCTGGAAGACGGATGCAAATCCTTTCAGGCTCTGAACTATTATACCAATGAGGAGATCACCATCCCTCTGGATCCGACCATGACACCTCAGGAAAACGCCAAGAAATACTTTGACCGGTATAATAAGCTGAAGCGCACTGCCCAGGCTCTGGAAGAACAGTTAAAAGATACGCAGGAAGAGATCCAGCACCTGGAATCCATCAGCACAGCCCTGGATATCGCCCTCCAGGAAAATGACCTTTCCCAGATCAAAGATGAGCTGACAGAATACGGCTACATCAAAAAACACTACTCCGGAAACAAGAAAAAGGCCATGGCAAAATCCAAGCCCCTGCACTATATTTCCAGCGACGGCTACCATATCTATGTAGGAAAAAACAATTATCAGAATGACGAGCTGACCTTTAAATTCGCCACAGGAAATGACTGGTGGTTCCACGCCAAGAAAATGGCCGGATCCCATGTGATCGTAAAAAGCAACAATGAGGAGCTCCCCGACCGGACCTTTGAGGAAGCCGGAAGACTGGCCGCCTATTACTCCAGCGGCAGGACAGCTCCCAAGGTAGAGATCGACTATATCCAGAAAAAACATGTAAAAAAGCCAAACGGCGCCAAACCGGGATTTGTGGTCTACTACACCAACTATTCCCTGATGATCGAACCGGATATTTCAGGGATTGAGCAGGTGGAATGATACTCTTCATAAAAGGAGCTGTCGCATTAATCAAAATCGAGAATATTTATACATTTTATTGCTCAGTCTGTGCTGCTTTGAGCCTATGGTCTCAAAGCTATGCTCGACAAATTCACATAAAATGTATAAATATTCCTGACATATGACTAATGCGACAACTCCATCAAAATCTCTTTTTCTATTAATTCTTACATGCTATATAATATTTTCTTTTTGTCCCCTATTTTTCTTTAAACCATCACTAAACTTGGGGATTTTCCGGGACTATACGGTTATAATTCAAAATTCCAATATTTAACCGTTTTACCCTGTTTAAAACTACGGTTCAAATTGTAAAAACCATTTTTTAACCGTAAATTTTG
>DXIQ01000082.1 GCA_019112785.1 Candidatus Blautia stercorigallinarum | reverse complement strand
TTCAAATCCGCGTCCATGCGGATGCTGATGTTTGTGGTATTTCCAGCCATATCATCAACCCCTTTCTACTGGTACTTTTAGTATATGTCATTTGCACGAAAAAAGCAATACTTTGCACGAATATTGGCAATTATTCATTGTTTCTTATTTTTGCCATTTGATTAAAACTTGACTTAAAATTTTTATTCCGCTACCCTTAGAACAGAGCTGCCGGCAGCTCTTTATCAAATTGATAAGGAGCGTGTAAAAAATGTATCATGCACATTTTAGGGGAACACACTATGAAGCTGGTTATCGGTGGGGTTCCCTGCTGTTAAAGCACAAAAATATAATTTTAGATAACATCCCTTTCGAGATCACTCAGGAAAGGATAGACTATGCCTTGAACTGTCTCCCAGTTTACAAAAAATATTACCCTGAGATCATAGAGGAAATCCAGGGCCTGGCAGACGGGCAGCATTGTGATGTTCGTATTTTGCAGGCAGTATTGTTCGGTATGTACGCTATGCCTCCGGTCTGCAACTGTTCCTGCTTTGCCTTCGCTGCCGGACAGGAAATCCTTCTGGGGAGGAACAGTGATTTTCTTACAGATCTTGAAAAGAAGAATATGAATGTGATCTACAGACTGGCCGGCGGGGCTTATTCTTTCACAGGAAACACAACGGCTTTTGTAGAAATGGAAGATGGGATCAACGAGCAGGGCCTGGCCGTGGGATTAACCTCCGTCTATCCCTGTCAATGCAAACCGGGATTTAATGCAGGATTGCTTCTCAGATATATGTTGGAGAAATGTCAGGATGTATCAGAAGCGGTCTCCTGTCTGTATCATCTGCCCATTGCCTCTGCTCAGACATTTACTTTGGCAGACACAACAGGAAAAATCGTTCTCGTAGAATGTAACGGGGAGCATGTACAATGCACAGATTCATTGGGCGGAACGTCTTCTTTTGTATGTGCGACAAATACTTTCCATCTTGGGGAAATGACAGAATACAACTGCCCGGAAATTGACGACTGGTTTGCTCAGACACGGTATGAGACCTTACTTTCCGTATTCCGTGAAAAAGGTGAAAATTTCAATCTCCCTTCCGCCGGGAAACTCCTGTCCGGAGATTATGGTTTTCTCTGTCAATATGACAGAAAGACCGGAAAAGACACTGTCTGGTCTGTGATCTATGACCTGAAAAGGCATAAAATTTATCGGTGCGAGGGAAATCCTGGAAGGCGCAGATTTAAAGAAGATTCCCGCTTTTCCTTTTAAATAACCTGGGATAAAGAAGGGTGAAAAGCTTAGATTTCCGGCTTTTCACCCTTTGTCTTTTCACTTATTCGGCTCTTCCGATCAATACGGTTTTCCCCTGAAAAGCAAATCTTCAGATATCCACTGATAAGTTTCTTTCCGCGTAGTCAACAGAGAAAAACTTTTCCAGCATACTCATTGTCAATGTTTTGCCAAAACGTCTTGGCCGAGTAATGAGGGTTACTTCATCATTTGACTCCCACCACTCTTTTATAAACATTGTTTTATCTATATAGAATAAATTGTTTTCCATTATTTTCTCAAAATTCTGGAGCCCGATTCCTACTGTTCTTGCCAAATAACCACCATCCTATATCCAATCAAATCTCTTCTTCATTATATCTGTTCTTATATAAAAGAACAACGGATTTTATTTTATATATCCTTCCCCTTTTGTGTCTTCCCCGATCTTTCGTTTTGGCAGTAATTACAGGATATACCTCTCTCCCAGCCGGAAAATATGATATTTTTTCTCCGGATAATACCGTTCCATATAGTCGGCAAAGACCAGCGGATTTTCTTCGTTTCCTCCGATCATATCATAGTGAAGGGGTATGGTCAGATCTGCCCCGATCTCGCTGGCAAACCAGCAGGCCTCCCGGCTGTTCATGTTTCCCACGATATCCTGCTCATTTCTTTCCAGATCTCTGCCGTTTATGGGGACCATGGCTGCGTCTATGCCATGGGATTTCCGGAGCTTGTCTATCAGCTCCCGGGTTGCGATCGTATCCCCGCTGTGGAAAACCCGACGGTCTCCAAGACGGATCTCATAGCCCAGAGTCAGACTGTGGCCCTCCTGGTCAAACTGATAGGTTTCATGAGCAGTAGCCGCCGGATTCACCTGGATTCCTTCTTCCAGAGTAATCTCCTGATCCTGGCACAGGCCTAAAAGCTGTTCTCTTGGAATACCGAAAGAAAGAGCCTTCTCCACCAAAGGCAGCGGAAGGACCATCTTCATCTGTGGATTCCTCTCGGCCAGTTTTACCAGGGTTTCCTGGTGCATATGATCTCCATGATCATGGGTGCAGAATACATAATCTGCCCGAAGCTCCTCCGGCAAAAAAGGAATCGGATAATTTCTCCGGTCTTCTCCATCTTCCCCGGGCATAGCTCCCAGCACCGGATCCATGCACAGGACAGTCCCCTTCCATTTCAGGATCATTCCCATCTGTCCGATATACCAAAGACTGCACAATTCCTTCGGAAGACAGGTTTCCTCTATCTCTCTGAGAAGTTCACTGCCTTTTTTATACCATTTATTACTCATAATTTCCGCCTCCTGTATTTTCTAAAATCCATTGTCTTAAGAACAGTTCCTGCTCTATACAAACCAGTTTTCCTTCCTGCTCTGTCAGATACTTTACTGAAAGAATTGTATCATAAATCCAGGTATTAGGCGAGAATGAACGCCAACTATAGCTGCATATTTTGACAGATCAATGCAAAAAAGCTTTACTTCCCCACTCTCCACTTCCCCTCCTCCGGATAAAAATACAGACAGAAGGATTTTTCTATCCCCTCCTGAAAGACCCGGCACTGATATCTCCAAAGAGGAACGCCTCCATACCGGAGTTTCTGAAAGGTATCTGTAAAAATAGGTTCCATAGTCTGGATCTCCCCTTCTTCATTTCGTATTTTCATAGACAGAGGCATTCCTCTCCCCTGAACTGTGAACCAGCATTTTACTGCTGCCGGAAGGAGTTCCGAATCCAGAAGGACTCCTTCATCTTTTTCATAGACTTTTTCGCCTGTTCCAAAATTCATATCTCATTCCTTTCTCCTGCCAGCTTATACAGAACGGTTCTTTTTTCTCTGGAAATACCGCCGGACATATGATCTATGGGCGTATCCAGAAATGCTGCCCTTTTGACTGCGTCTGCCCCGTACCGCTGACGGATCCGGTCTACAGTCATCTCCGCTCTCCTTCTTTTCTCATAAGCTTCTCCCTGAAAAAGACTTCCCTGTACCGGCATATCTTTTCCTGCGAGACCGCTGCCCTGTATCCCCAGATGTCGGATAGGTTCTCCCTTCCATACCTGTCCTAACAGCAGAACCGCCCTTTTATAGATTTCTTCCGTAAGATCCGTAGGATCAGAAAATTTCTTCTGATGGGAATAGCAGCGAAAATCCCAGGTTTTTACGGAGAGCGTAAACACCTGAGCCCTGACCTGGTTTTTCCGCATACGGGCTCCCAGAGTTTCCGACAGACCAAGAAGAGCCAGCCGGGCATGTGGAATATCTGTCACATCAAAAGGAAGAGTAAGGCTGTTTCCATAGCCTTTGTTGCCCGCCGGTTCCGGTTCTACCGGAGACGTATCAATTCCGTTGGCAAAAGCCCAGAGAATCTCCCCCTGCTTTTTTAAATGAGACTTTAATATTTCAGGATCTGTCCGGGCCAGCTCCCCAATGGTATAGATTCCCAGACTATCCAGTTTTCTTTTTGTCCTGCTTCCGACGAAGAATAGTTCCGACACAGACAACGGCCAGAGCTTCGTTTCTATTTCTTCCGGAAACAAAGTATGTACCTTATCGGGCTTTTCAAAGTCAGAAGCCATTTTTGCCAGGACTTTGTTGGAGGAGATTCCGATATTTACTGTAAATCCCAGCTCATCCCGAACTCTTTTTCGGATTGCTTCTGCCGCTGCTTCAGGGCTATACCATAAAGCCCGGGTTCCGGTCATATCCATAAATGCTTCGTCTATACTGTACTGCTCCACTGCCGGTGAAAATTCTTTCAGGATTTCAATAAAAGCTTTTGAAGCTTTTTCATAAAGCTGGTAATGAGGAGGCACCAGGATCAGAGAAGGACATTTTCTTTTGGCTTCTAAAATACTTTCACCGGTGCGGATCCCGTATCTCTTGGCAGGAACAGACTTTGCCAGAATGATCCCATGACGGAGAGCTGTATCTCCCCCTACCCCGGCTGCCTGCTTGCGAAGATCTTCTTTTGCGCCCAGGTGCCGGAGTCTGTATACTGCCTCCCAGCTGAGATAAGCGGCATTTACGTCTACATGAAAAATAACCCTGTTTTCAAACATATGTTCCACCTCCTTCTGAGTTTATTATAAGAATATATGTTTGTGTGAGCAACAGGGTTATTCTGGAAATTTATCCTTGGTTGCCGGTATTCCTGTAAAGGTGTTCTTATGTTTAGAGTCTGCTAATCATCTATCTGATTCTTTACCATAATCTTATCCAAAAAACCGGCTTCATTAAAACTTAGCGTCCAATAAGGCGAGGTAACATCCTCTTTTCTGTAAG
>DXIQ01000081.1 GCA_019112785.1 Candidatus Blautia stercorigallinarum | reverse complement strand
AATCTCCCCCTTTATGCCGGATATAAAAGCTAATACGGCGCGGAGCATCTGGTTCCATAGCATACCGCATTTTTCATCGTATTCAGATATGCATCCCCGTATCCATTCCTGCAGATTGTTACTGACATCCTTTGCGCCACAATTCGTCTGCTGCACAAAATACATCACTTCTGGCTTGCCGGATTCCTTGTCAAACGCTGTAGCACGCCCGACTGGAAACAGTGCACAGACCGTCGGCTTCACTTCATGTATCTTGCATTTACTCCTGAAGAGGAAAGGACAGATCTTCTTTGCCCCTTTTGGTTTTATCCTAAGAAGCGGGATTCCGCTTGGTCTGCCCACATATAATTCGCAATATTTCTCCAACAGTTCTGTGAAATCAATTCCTAAGTGGTTCTGGATCCTCATCACGTCATAGCCGCTCATCACAATATCCTCTCGATTCGTGCAGCACGCACCGCAGCATGTACACCGAAAGTCAAACGTATCTGTATCCAACAACTTTGTGTTTCTGTTTTTCTCTATTACATCCCTAATTATTTTTTCCATTACACTTTCTCCTTCTATTTCATATAAATTCTACTAAAATCCGCTTATCTGTGATAATCCACTATTACAAGTACGTCATCATCTGCCAGAGAATCCAAGAACTCTTCCACTCTTGCGTTCCACGGCTCCTTACAGTCCTCCTTTTCTTCTGGCTCACTCAGACGATCGTCTGACGCATGCCAGCCCCCTTTCTTATCCAACAGATCATGGGGGCATAAAGGATATCTGGATTCATGGAGCCAGTCTTCCCTTTTCAGATAATCTTCCAGTGACTCACCTCGGTGATACAAGTAAGAATTACCATCCCAGATTCCATCTTCTATCCGTTTCCCGTAAATGTTTTTTGGACGTTCACCCGTACGGAAAAAGTCTTCCAACTCTCCGAAACGTTCTTCCTGTCTGGCACGATGCCAGGCCCACATAGCCTGCCATTCAATGTCCCTCATTCTTGCTCCGCTGGTCCATCGATATCCCCTGGGTGGCTCTACTGTCTCGTCACGCCACGTCCAGCTGATCTGCCCTGAGAAATATTCTCTGCATGTATCCTTGACCAGCAGCAAATACGGCCAGCGTCCGCCTATCTCATACCAATCCCAGATACCATTCGGATTCATATAATAGCCGAAAGCACTTTCTTTTTCGCTATACTCTATACCAAACCACTCTACTGCAAACCTGTAGATATCCGGATATAATTTCTTCAGCGGGTATCCGGTAAGCGCCCTGATACTCTTCGCGCGTTTTGTCCGCCGCAGTTGATGAACCGGTCCGGCGTCCGCTTCGAATACTTTCCCGTCACGGATTACAAACCGATTCCCATAGGGGCTATCAAAATACGGTACGATCGTTCCCTGAGGAAGTTTCAGACAGTCCACTGTCCCTTCATACCCTGCCTCTATTCTCTCTGTACAATCGCAGAATTTCAAATTCTTCGGATCCGTATCTCCTTCACAATACTTCTGCATCTTTTCAGCTACAGCATCATGGACCATACAATAAAACTTGTCCTGAACGCCGGTTTCCTCGTGATCATGCTCTCCTTTACAGGAGGTCTGTCGATCCTGCTCATGGTTAATTACTTCCGCCTCTATACAGGCGTTTTCTCCATATTCATTTATTTCCGGTATTTCTACCGCTGCAAATGTCATAAAATGCATAAGCTGTCTCCTTTCTATATAAAATGGAGACAGGGCAGACAACCGAAAATCCGGTCATCCACCCTGTCTGACTCTCTTTACTATAATATTCTTTACTCCTTCACCATCTTTAAAAACCTGTTATGATACCCGGACTACTGGCGATAAAGCGGCTGAAGGTCAACAGGTTCTGCCATCCCCTCCCGAAGTTCTCTCAGGGCACAGGCATTCTCCTTAATCCGGTAATCTGTCCACAAGTTTATCTCATACTTTTTACGAATCTTGTTCTGCTTTGCAGCCGCTTCAGCAAATTTACTTATCACCGGATCATCCCAGTACCACACAAAGTACGTGTGCAGAGTATAATTTTTATCGTCATAGATCCGCTTGCAGTACCGCAGTCCGTTCATCCGCATGACATCTTCCTGTGCCTCCAGATTTTCATACTGTTCTGGAGATACGAAATGATATCTCTCCCTATACGTCCACACAACTGCCTGTTTTCCCTTGAAGCAGGAGACTATTCCCCGGTATGTCCGAATCCACGCCTGTAACTCTTCCTCTGTCTTCCACGCTCTGTCTCCACTCTCTCTGCTAGACAGAAAGAAATGATCTCCGTTTCTCCCCTGCTTTAAGAAATACAGGTAATACTTATTATGCGTCATGGTCGAGAAGAGGTCCTCATTCAGATCGCACATCCATACATTCACGGTTGCATAAAAATCAATGCCCCTCGTCCGGTATATCCCGCTGCCAAAATCCCAGAACCGCTTCTCTTCCTGTCCGGCATATTTCATCTTAGAAACCGGCAGATTCGCCCAGCTGCCGCCAGAAGAAACCAGGCGGAATCCCAGCATATTCTCATCGTTCCGACAGATGTGTACATACGCATTCTCACATGTATTGGCTTTTCCATCTGCAATATACTCGATATGGGGATGAGGATAATACGTTCCATAAGGATCCGTATACCGTATAATGTCGCCGGGTCTTGGTTCGGACACTGACCTTGAGCTTTCGATGAGCTCTATATACGCATTTACCATATCAACGTCTCGCTGTCTGATCCCGTGATTCGCTATAATATAGTCATCGTTAATGCATGACAGCGTCTCGATCGTATATCTGTCCATGTTCAAATCCTCCTTTTCCATAAAAAAAGCACCAGTACGGAATTTTTCTATCCGTCTGATGCTAACCTTTCTCATAATTCAATTTTGCTATCATTCCTGCTTCACGGAAGGATTGCTGCTGTTCTCTCTCCGGGCACTTTTCAATGTCATGGTAATACATTTGATCCGCTGCTCCGGGGTAAGCGGGTCAACCGATAGATTTTCCAGTACTCGGTACATTGTTTCCGGATCCGTAGCGTGGATCTCCTGCGCAAGCCGATTGAATGCCTCCAGATCAACGTTTGCAAAGAGCAGTTTGTCTACCATCTTGAGTTTAGATGACCGAAAAAGAGTTTTCACATCCGCCGCATCTGTAATGCCGAGTATGGTCCTAGCATCCTGTATATCCTTCTCTGTTGCAGGAAGCGGAACCCGTATCGTTTTCCGATCATAGTTCAGTTCAATCCACACGGGATAGTCCCTGCCATACTCTCGTGATTTCCGAAAATCTGCTGTGAATCCGTCCGCCCTCGCCGTATATTTTGCCTGCAGCGGGGATTGCACGAAAAACATTTCCATTTCGTTTAACTCACGGTCTATCTGCTGCCGAACATCCGAGCACTCTCCTAGCTTAATTGCAAGAGTTTTTCCATGTGACACCCCGGCTGGCTCCATCGATTCGCCCCAGCCGTCTGTTATGCCTCCGTCCAGATATTCCTTGATAATGCTGATCTCGGATTCCGTTAATATGTGTTTTGCCTCTACAATGAACACCCCCTGCAGGACTCCGTTCCTCACTTCTGCATCAGGCCGGCCAATCAAAAAGCCGGTATCTGCATAGGGCGTATCCTGATGGATATGAGCATATAGTTCCCAGTCCGACCAGCTGTCGATCCGCCGGATCTTTCTCGCTATCATAGCAGATACTTCCCTGCAGTAAACCGCAGCCTCAGCTCCATCCAGATCCTGAAAATCCTCATCATCTTTTTCTTTGACAGATACATCAATGGGGAAATAGAACTTTGCAATCTGGAACTGCGGATATTCCCTTTTGCGTTCCGAAAATCGCTTATACTCCATAATATCAAAAAGATTTTCCCCTGTATAATATGGGGCCACACCGGATTCCACTGTTATGCCTGCTGCCATCGGGCAGATCCTGAGCACATGGTTCAGCATTTCTCCCGGATACATCTGGGTGCTTTCAGCAATTTCTTCAAGAAATTTCTTTCCCTGCACCTGATTAAGCTGATCCAGCGCATAGGCAAGCATATTGATCTCTTGTGCCCATACGCGATCAGGAAGTTTTTCTTTCAAGTCAACACCGAGGAATTCCGCTTTCACCAAAACTGCATTTTCAATAGGAACAAACAGATCAATTCCCATCTCCTGCTCGATCAGAAACATCTGCCGATCGCTTAGCGGCATTTCAAAGACTTTACCTGATTTTTTTATCTGAAACACACTTTTCCCTCCTGTTACTACCATTGTGCTATCCCTTTCTTTCCCGCAAATCAACTATGCGGACAGGATGAAGTGAATTGCCAGTTGACATATATATAACGAACCCAAAAAGATATGACTCCAGATTCTTTTCTTAATCATACAACCGGCTTTTCTTATTTTCAAGTTTATATATTCACGGAATGAGTGAACTCCGCAAAAATAGTATACTTGCATTTTGTATGCCACTTTTACCGCACCCCAAGTTTCAATAAACCAACTTACTGCCATTCATCGGGTTCCATACTCTAAGCCCTCAATACATATCGTACTTACAAATTTCACATATTATATACTACTAAAAAACGCATAAAACACTTCCATGTTCTACACGCTTTGTACACATTCAATATACTGTTTATTTTTCTGGGCTAAGTCCGTGCATTGCAAGCAATATACGTAAAAAGCCATAATTTATTCTTCCCAATAATCAATGGATTCCTGGGATATGGAACTGATACCGAACAGCTCATACATAAAATCTTCCCTTTCATCAAAGATTTCCACGATAATGATTCTGTCGTTCTCGATTCTGTAAAACAGATAATTATGGCATACATAAAGGTATCTGTAATCAGAATGAATATCAAACATAGAAGAGAGCATAACGCCTTTTTCTTCAAAATCAGTCAGACTTTTTACAGAATCCATGATACGTTTCAATGCCTTTGCCGCCGATTCCGGACCAAATTCAGCAGTCAGACGCATTTTTAATGCTTTCAGCTTACGTCTGACAATATGGGAATACTCAATTTTCTTCATCCATGTACCCCCAGTTCGGCTTCCAAAGCTTCTGCGGATACCGTTCCTTCTTCACGAATAGAGACTTCTGCCTCGTTTAGTTTGTTCATCAACTGATAAAGAGCCTTCTGCTTATCCAACTCATCCAATTCCTTCATATCTATAATGGCGCATTGTCCATGACCATTGCGGGTTAAATATACCCTGTTTCCATATCTAACCTCATTTATGACCGCCGTGTAATTTCTCAAATCTGAAATAGGTTTGATGTTTGGCATATCAATTCCTCCTCGCATAATCATTAATATCATTACTATTGATTTTATTATACTCATTGTTTGCGAATCAATCAATATATTTCACTGTAAATTTGCAGCACTCTAATCTTCCATTACTTACCATTAACTGAGATAATCCACAATAACAAGAACATCATCTCCTGAAAGAGAGTCCAGGAAGTCTCCTACCCTGCTCGTCTACACTTTCTGTGTTTCATCTTCCCTTAACCCCTGAATATCATCTACTGAATGCCAGTTCCCTTCGATATCCAAAAAAGTCGTGCGGAATCATCAGATATCTAAAGCCTTTCTGCCTGGTTTCCCGCTCCAAATAGTCTTCCAGAGAGTCTCCACAATTATATTCATATTTTCTATTAATGCAAATCCCCTTGTCCGTCTGGATTACATGGATGCCGTCCAAGATTAAAGCTGTGTTAGATATTCCGGATTTTCTGTCAACTTCCAATACGGCTCCATCTTGCGTTCTATCTCTTTTTCAACAATTTGCGAGAATTGTTTTTGTAAGATGTTTCCTTCCCCATACTCTTCTGCCTGAGGTACTGTTACCGCTGTTAAACCAAAATTATGCATATTATTATTCCTTCCCGTTAAAAAAAGCAGGACAGCCGACGGAATTATCGTGGCGGACGTTCTGCCATTCCCTTTTTCTCTGTCCTGTATATCTGCTGCTCAAAATACCTGCATCTCCACTGTCACTGCAGATACCGGTACAGCGGCTGCAAGTCATACGGCTTCACCTGGCCTCAGCAATTCATCAGCGGCGCTGGCTTTCCTTCTGCCTAAAATCTGTCCT
>DXIQ01000080.1 GCA_019112785.1 Candidatus Blautia stercorigallinarum | reverse complement strand
GAGATATGCATATCTCCAGAAGCTGGTTACTCTGTACAGCAAAACAGAAGAGTAAGCTTTATCATAGAATAATAGAATTATAAATGTGTCCAAACAGAAGAGAAGGCGTCTGTACCGGTTTTCCGGGACAGGCGCCTTTTCTGTACACAGAGAACTCTGTTTCCTATGCGCCAAAAGCTGCCAGGAGAAAATACGAGTACTGTAACAAGACATTCATACAAAAGAAAGCATGGAAAGGAAAAGACTGCCCGTAGAAAAAAGGAAAGTACGGTAAGATTGTTGAAAATGGAAATATACCCGTAGAAAAAGAGTGAAGGATACGGTAATATTTTGAAAAGTGGAAATATACCCGTAGAAAAAGAGGGAAGAATACGGCAGGATTTTGGAAAATGGGAAATATACCCGTAGAAAAAGAGTGAAGGATACGGCAGGATTTTGGAAAATGGAAAATATACCCGTAGGAAAAGAGTGAAGGGTACGGCAGAATTTTGGAAAATGGAAAATATACCCGCAGAAAAAGAGTGAAGAATACGGCAGGATTTTCGAAAAATGGAAATATACCTGTAGGAAAAGAGCGAAGGGTACGGCAGGATTTTGAAAAGTGGAAATATACCCGTAGAAAAAGAGTGAAGAATACGGCAGGATTTTGAAAAATGGGAAATATACCCGTACAAAAAGATGAAAAAGTACGGCTATATTTCAAAAAGGTGAAATATAACCGTACAAGAAAAGAAAGGTACAGAGGAATACCTCTTAAATTGGATCTGGATAAAAAAGCAGGCTAAAAGATAGATGCAGCAACAGAAGGGCCTTTAATCTTCTTCCTCTTCTGCCTCAGGTTTTATCTTTTTGATCACAGTGCTGTCTCCGATACGGTGGTTTACCACACTATGTACCTGAATGCTGAGATCTTCTGTTTCACAGGAGAAGGTCTCGCCGTTTGCAGGAACCCGTCCGATCACATCACAGACATAGCCGTTGTAAGTATCGAAATCTTCAACCGGAAGTTCAATATCCAGAGCCTCTGCCACATCCTCCAGATCTGCGGAACCCTGGATTTCCCAGGTGTTTTCTCCGATCTGCTGGATTTCCGGAGACTGTACGGCATCCTCCAGTTCATAAAGGTCACCTACCAGGGCTTCGATCAGGTCGTGGAGAGTGATCAGACCGGACATGCCGCCATATTCATCGATAAGTACGGCAATGTATTTTCTGGAAGTCTTCATGTTCTGGAACAGAACATTTGCTTTCATATTTTCCGGTACAAACCAGGGTTTATCAATGGCATGTTTTACAATTTCCTCTTTGGATTTGTTCTCCATCCGGAAATAGTCTTTTGTATTCAGGATCCCTATGATATTATCGGTATTTTCCTTATACACAGGATAGAAGGTATGACGGCTTTCAAAGATGATCCCCTGCCAGGTTTCCAGGCTGTCGTTGATATCCAGAGACGTTACATCAATACGGTGGGTACAGATCTGTTCTACAGAAATATCATTAAAATCAAATACATTCTGGATCATCTCTGTTTCACTCTGATCAATGGTACCCTGCTGGCTTCCCTCAGAGAGCATCATGCGGATCTCTTCTTCTGTAACCTGTTCTTCGCTTTCATTAGGGTCAATTCCCAGAAGTCTCAGCACGCCATTGGTAGATACTGTAAGCAGGAATACCAATGGGGTAAAGATCTTGGAAATCGTATATAAAGGACCGGCCAGCGCCAGGGAAAGAGATTCTGTCTTTTTCATGGCAATACGCTTGGGGACAAGCTCGCCGAAAACCAGGTTAAAATAAGAAAGAATCACGGTAATGATAATAACGGCAACAGAACTTAACACAGTTCTGGGAATAGGTACCCCAAGACCTATAAACAAGTCTACAAGAGGATCCGCAAAATAATCTGCGGCAAAAGCACTGTTCAGGAAGCCGGCCAGCGTGATCACTACCTGTATGGTAGCCAGGAATCTGGCAGGCTGTTCCGTCAGCTTTGTCAGCTTGATAGCTTTTTTGTTGCCTTCTTCTGTAAGCTTCTTCAGTTTCGCGTCGTTCATGGAAATCACGGCGATTTCCGCACTGGCGAAAATAGCATTTAATAATATCAATACAATTAACAGTATAATCGAACCAATCATAATTTTTCATTATCCTCCAATGTTATATTATTTAGAAATGCAAAAAGGGACGGTCACACAAAAAAGAACAGAAAAACCTCTGTTTACTCCAAGTGTGACTGCCCCGTTATGTATTCATAATAATAAACATGGATTGGCAGAATTTCGATATTTGCAACTACAAGTGTCAGGATCTCCGTCCATGTAAATTTTCACATCCTTTCTGATTTGCTAATAAAATTATCATATCCCGGGGATATTGTCAAGAAAAACCTATGTTAGGGCCGGGAAAAGCCAAGGTTTTTCTTCCTTTTAGCGGAAAAGAGTGCTATAATAATTATCAGAAAATTGCTCGTGAAAAAAAGGATTAACAGAAAATCTTGAGAGGAGGCATGAGTATGGAATTAGAAGACAGGATGTTTAAAGTTTATGCAAAAGGTGACGAAAAGATCCAATTGAAGATCATACCGGGACATTTCGTTACGTCTCAGTCCCATATCAGTCATTACCTGGATATGACCACCATGAAAACCCGGTGTGCAGAGGCTGCCAGGATCGCAAAGCTTCTTTCAGGCAGATATGAAACTTCAACACCGGTTGATTCCATCATCTGCATGGACGGCCTGGAAGTGATCGGCGCTTTTCTTGCCGAGGAGCTGGCAAAAGCAGGGGTTTTATCTATGAACGCCCACAAGACCATCTATATTGTTACTCCGGAATTTAACGCCAATGGCCAGGTGATCTTCCGGGATAATATCCAGCATATGGTACGGAACCGTAACGTGGTGATCCTCATGGGCTCCATTACTACAGGCGCTACCCTTCGCCAGTGTATGGAAAGTGTTTTATATTACGGCGGCGTGATACAGGGAGTTTCCGCTATCTTCAGCGCTGTGACAAAAGTGGCGGGGCTGGATATCAATTCCGTATTTTATAAGCAGGACGTACCTAACTACGAATCTTATCCTGCAGATCAGTGTCCTATGTGCAAAAAGAAAGAAAAAATTGACGCCATCGTCAACGGATACGGGTATTCGAAGCTGTAAAGATTTGATATGACCCTATCATCTTAACTGAAAATGTGCTATATTTATAGCCTGGGCAGATATTTGCCCGGGCTATAAATAGTAATCGGCAAAAACGGAACTGCTCCGGAAGAGTGCTTCCAGGGCAGACCGGATAAAAATACAAAATTTTAGGAGGAATGACTATGCGATTGGAAAGGATACCTGCATATGAGCTGATCATGGAGCAGGAAATTTCCGATATCCATTCCAGAGGATATCTGTTGAAACACAAAAAAAGCGGCGCCAGAGTCATGGTGCTGGAAAATGACGATAATAATAAGGTCTTCAACATTGCTTTCCGGACTCCCCCGGCAGACAGTACAGGAGTAGCTCATATCCTGGAGCACAGCGTTTTATGCGGTTCCAAACATTTTCCTTTAAAGGATCCTTTTGTAGAACTGGTAAAAGGATCTCTGAATACCTTTTTAAATGCCATGACCTATCCGGATAAGACCATGTATCCGGTGGCAAGCTGCAATGACCAGGATTTTAAGAACTTAATGCACGTCTATCTGGACGCTGTATTTTTCCCTAATATATACGAAAAAGAAGAAATATTTCGCCAGGAGGGCTGGCATTATGAGATGAAAGATCCGGACAGCCCAGTTACCATAAACGGCGTAGTTTATAATGAAATGAAGGGGGCCTTTTCTTCTCCGGAGGATGTGCTGGACCGGGAAATTTTCAACTCTCTGTTTCCCGATACTCCATATGGAGTCGAGTCAGGAGGAGATCCAAACTGTATTCCGGATCTGAAATACTCTCAGTTCCTTTCCTTCCACAGCCGCTATTATCATCCGGCCAACAGCTATATCTATCTTTACGGAGATATGGATATGGAGGAACGTCTGAACTGGATGGATCAAGAGTATCTTTCGAAATACGACGCTATACCGGTAGATTCTCAGATTCCCCGGCAGAAGCCTTTTGACCAGGTGAAAGAGATAGAAATGGAATACCCGGTGTCTGAAAGCGAGCCGGTAGAGGAAAATTCCTATCTTTCCTATAATCTTGTAGTGGGAGACAGCCTGGATGTGGAACAATGCATTGCCTTTGAGGTTCTGGATTATGTGCTTTTAAGCGCCCCGGGAGCGCCTTTGAAGCAGGTACTCCTGGATGCCGGCATTGGCAAGGATATCCTGGGCTCCTATGAAGACGGGATCTATCAGCCTTTCTTTTCCATTGTAGCCAAAAATGCCAGGCCGGAAAATAAAGAAAAGTTCCTTTCCCTGATCCGGGAAACTCTGGAAAAGATCGTAAAAGAGGGGATCGATCAGAAGGCTGTGGCCGCCGGCATCAATTACATGGAGTTCCGGTTCCGGGAAGCAGATTATTCTTCCTTCCCCAAGGGCCTGATGTACGGCATTGATGTGTTTGACAGCTGGCTTTATGATGAGAGTAAGCCTTTTGACCAGCTTATGCGGCTGGATATTTACAAAAGCTTAAAAGAAAAAGCCGGCACCGGATATTTTGAAGGGCTGATCCGGAAATATCTTCTGGATAATACCCATGCTTCTGTAGTAGTGGTAAATCCCAAAAGAGGACTGGCAGCCCAAAGAGATGCCCAGCTGGAGGAAAAGCTGGCTCAGTACAAGGCTTCCCTCTCCCGGGAAGAGCTGGAAAATCTGGTGAAAGCCACAGCTCATTTAAAAGAATACCAGGATGCGCCGGAAACAGAGGAGGCTCTGAAGACTATTCCACTTCTGAAACGGGAAGATATCGCCAGGGAAACGGGAAAATTCTATAATACGGAAAAACACGCAGGAGAGACCCTGATCCTCCACCATGATCTGTATACAAACGGCATCGGTTATCTGAATCTGCTGTTTAACACCAGGAAAGTGCCTGCCAGGCTGGTTCCTTATCTGGGAATCCTGAAATCAGTCTTGGGTTATGTAGATACAGAACACTATACTTATGGAGAATTATTTAACGAGATCAACGCCAGGACCGGAGGAATCCTTTTCGGAATCCAGGTATTTGGGAATGCCCGGGACAATCGGCTGACTACCCACATGGTGGGGATCAAAGCCAAGGCTCTGTATGAGGACTTGCCCTTTGTTTTCCAGATGATACGGGAGATTATCTGTACATCCAGATTGGATGATGAAAAGCGGCTTTATGAGATCCTTGCCAAGATGAAATCCAGAATGCAGATGAGTATGGTCTCCGCAGGACATTCAACGGCAGTGAACAGAGCCCTGTCTTATTTCTCTGAGAATGCTTATTTCCAGGAGAAGATCGCAGGGATCGATTTCTATGATCTGATCGATGATCTGGAGAAGAATTTCCAGGAGAAAAAGGGCGAGATCATTGAAAATCTGAAAGAGCTGATGAGTCTGGTATTCCGGAGGGAAAATCTCATTGTCAGCTATACGGCAGATCAGGAAGGATACAAAGGACTGGAAAAAGAAATCCAGGGATTAAAAGAAGTCCTTGGGGAGGGCGAAACAGAAAATGTGGTCCTGGAGCCGGTATTTGAAAATAAAAACGAGGGATTCCAGACTTCCGGTCAGGTACAGTATGTAGCTACAGCCGGTAATTTCGCTGAGGCGGGGTATGAATATACCGGAGCTCTCAGGATCCTGAAAGTAATGCTCAGCTATGAATATCTGTGGACCAACATCAGGGTAAAAGGAGGGGCTTACGGCTGCATGAGCGGCTTCCGCAGGACGGGAGACGGATTTTTAGTATCTTATCGGGATCCTCATCTGAAGAATACTCTGGAGGTGTTCCGGAAGACGGGAGACTTTATCCGGTCTTTTGACGCAGATGAGCGGGAAATGACCAAGTATATTATCGGAACTATCAGTGAGCTGGACGCGCCTCTGACTCCTTCTGCAAAAGGATCCATGTCTTTAAACGCATGGTTTTCCGGGATTACCAGAGAGGATATGCAGAAAGAGCGGGATGAGATCCTGGACGCGCAGCCGGAGGACATCCGGAACCTGGCAGGGATCGTAGATGCCATCGTGGAACAGGATCGGATCTGTGTTATCGGAAGCGAGGAAAAGATCCAGCAGGATAAAGAGGTGTTTAAGGAGATCAGACACCTGCTGTAAAAAAGGAGAATTTATGAAGGAAGACTTTAAATCAGGATTTGCGGCGATCATCGGCAGGCCAAATGTGGGAAAATCTACACTGATGAACCATCTGATCGGACAGAAGATCGCAATAACTTCCAGAAAGCCTCAGACCACCAGAAACAGGATCCAGACCGTATATACCAGTGAAAGAGGACAGATCGTATTCCTGGATACACCGGGGATCCACAAAGCAAAAAACAAACTGGGAGAATACATGGTAAATGTGGCCCAGAGAACTTTTCAGGATGCAGATGTGATCCTGTGGCTGGTGGAGGCATCTGATTATATCGGAGCAGGAGAGCGGCATATTGCCCAGCAGCTGAAAAGGACAAAACTGCCGGTTATCCTGGTGATGAATAAAGTAGACAGGGTAGAAAAAAAGGAGATACCAGGCTATATAGAGGCCTACCGTAAGATCCTGGATTTCGCCGAGATCGTACCTGTTTCTGCCCTGAGATCTGTAAATCTGGATACCCTTCTGGATTGTATTTTTAAATACCTTCCCTATGGGCCTCAGTTCTATGATGAGGATACGGTGACAGACCAGCCTCAGAGACAGATCGTGGCAGAGATGATCCGGGAAAAGGCTCTCCGCTGCCTGGAGGAGGAAATCCCCCATGGTATTGCCGTGACCATAGAACAAATGAAAGAACGGCCTGAGGGAGGCCTGGTGGATATAGAGGCCACTATTATCTGCGAGAGAGATTCCCATAAAGGGATCATTATAGGAAAACAAGGAGCCATGCTGAAAAAGATCGGCAGTCAGGCAAGGACTGAGATCGAGAAAATGCTGGAGGAGAAAGTAAATCTCAAGCTCTGGGTCAAGGTAAAGAAAGACTGGAGAGACAGCGATTTTCTCATAAAAAATTTCGGATATGATAAGAAGGAAGTCTGATGAGCGATCTGATCACTGTGACCGGTATGATATTATCTGCTATGCCGGTGGGAGACTATGACAAAAGACTGGTGCTCCTTACCAGGGAACGAGGGAAGATCACGGCTTTTGCGAAAGGGGCCAGAAGACAGAACAGTTCTCTTCTGGCTGCGGCCAATCCCTTTGTCTTTGGATCTTTCTTTCTCTATGAGGGGAGGACGGCCTATCAGATGCGTTCTGCCTCGGTGATGCATTACTTTTCGGAGCTGGCAGGGATCCAGCCGGGAGTGTACTATGGATTTTATTTTCTGGAGCTGGCGGACTATTATGCCAGAGAAAACGCCGATGGAAAAGAAATGCTGAATCTTTTGTATGTTACTTTAAAGGCCCTGGTAAAAGGACAGGTGGATAATGTACTGATCCGTTATATCTTTGAGCTGAAGATCATGACGGTGAACGGAGAGTATCCTTCTGTGTTTACCTGCGCATCCTGCGGCACCACAGAGAATATAGAGTGGTTTTCTGTGGAAAACTCCTGCGTTTTCTGTTCCTCCTGCGGCAGGATGGAAAAAGGTCTGATCCATATAAGCCCTGCCGCCCTGTATACCCTTCAGTTTATTATTGCGGCAAAACTGGAAAAACTTTACTCTTTTACAGTGACTAAAGAGGTCCGGGAAGAGGTGGGAAGAGTGATGCGGGCTTATATGAAAAGATACATAGATCGGGAGTTTAAAAGCCTGGAAATCCTGAAAATCATGGACTGACCGGGAAAAAACAGCCTTTTAGTGGTTGAAAAGAAGAGCGGCAGCAGTTATAATATGGCTTATTGGTGATATAATCCCGGGGATCCAGGGGGATTTCTGTGGAAATATGTTGTAGCAGAGGAGATCATACAATGGAAAAGACAATGGAAAAAATCGTTGCCCTGGCAAAATCCAGAGGTTTTGTGTATCCGGGTTCCGAGATTTACGGCGGCCTGGCAAATACCTGGGATTATGGAAATCTGGGCGTGGAGTTAAAGAATAATGTAAAAAAAGCCTGGTGGCAGAAATTCGTGATGGAAAGTCCCTACAATGTAGGTGTGGACTGCGCCATTCTTATGAATCCCCAGACTTGGGTGGCTTCCGGTCATCTGGGAGGATTTTCTGACCCTCTTATGGACTGCAGGGAGTGTCATGAAAGATTCCGTGCAGATAAGCTTATTGAAGATTATTGCGCAGAACACGATATCAAACTGGAAGGCAGCGTAGACGCCTGGAGCCAGGAAGAAATGAAAAACTTTATCGAAGAGCACAATGTTCCCTGTCCAAGCTGCGGAAAACATAATTTCACAGATATCCGTCAGTTTAACCTGATGTTCAAGACTTTCCAGGGTGTTACAGAGGACGCCAAGAATACTGTGTACTTAAGACCTGAGACAGCCCAGGGAATCTTTGTAAATTTTAAAAACGTACAGAGAACTTCCAGAAAGAAACTGCCTTTTGGTATTGCCCAGATCGGTAAATCTTTCAGAAACGAGATCACACCTGGAAACTTTACTTTCCGTACCCGCGAGTTCGAGCAGATGGAACTGGAATTCTTCTGCAAACCGGATACGGACCTGGAATGGTTCGCTTACTGGAAGCAGTTCTGTCTGGACTGGCTGTACAGCCTGGGACTGAAGAAAGAAGAAGTCCGTTACCGTGACCATGATAAGGAAGAGCTGAGCTTTTACAGCAAGGCCACTACAGACGTGGAATTTCTTTTCCCATTTGGATGGGGCGAGCTGTGGGGAATCGCAGACAGGACCGATTATGACCTGTCCCGTCATCAGGAAGTATCCGGCCAGGATCTGACTTACTTTGATGATGAGACAAAAGAAAAATATATTCCATATGTTATCGAGCCTTCTCTTGGCGCAGACCGTATGGTGCTGGCTTTCCTTTGCAGCGCCTATGATGAAGAAGTCCTGGATGCGGAAAAGAACGATGTCCGGACAGTCCTTCATTTCCATCCGGCTCTGGCGCCGGTGAAGATCGGCGTTCTGCCTCTTTCCAAGAAACTGGCGGAAGGGGCCCAGAAGGTTTATCAGCAGCTTTCCAAGAAATACAACTGTGAATATGATGACAGAGGAAATATCGGAAAACGCTACCGCCGTCAGGATGAGATCGGTACTCCTTTCTGCATTACTTATGATTTTGACTCTGAAAACGACGGAGCTGTTACAGTAAGAGACCGTGACACCATGGAACAGGAAAGAGTAAAAATTGAAGATCTGAAAGCTTATTTTGAAGATAAGTTTGATTTTTGATCCTATCGGGCAAAAGACACAGATAGCAGAATATGAAAAGACAGCAGAACCAGAGTTTGTGTGAACAGCTCTGGTTCTTTTCATGAGATGCTGCATGCTAAGAAGGAGAAAAGGAATGGACGAAAGAGAAGAGCTTCTCAGGAGAGACCGGGAGAGGGAGAAAAGACGGGAACAGCGGCGGCTCCAGAGAGAAAAAGAATTGAGAAAACGAATGATAGCAGGGGCAGGTGGACTGTCAGCCCTGGTCATCGTGCTGATCATCAGTATTGCCGTGGGAATGAATCTTTCTCAAAGGGCTGAGGAAAGGGCTGCAAAAGAAAAGGCTGAGCAGGAAAGACTGGCCCTGGAACAGGAGCAGGAGGATCATACCATAGAGCTTCTGGCAGTGGGAGATAACATTGCCCATGAGACCATCCGGGAAACGGGTATGCGTGATGAGGGGCCCTGGAATTATGACTCGGTATATGAGTATGTCAGAGAGGATGTGGAAGCGGCAGATCTGGCGGTAGTCACCCAGGAAACCATTTTTGTGGAAGACCGTGAAGATGTGTCCGGCTATCCTACTTTCGGCACACCGCCGGAGTTTGGAGATGCGCTGGTAAATGCGGGCTTTGATGTGATCGCCAGCGCTACCAACCATGCACTGGACAAAGGTACGGATTCTATAGAATATACTCTGGACTGGTGGAAAGAAAATCATCCGGATATTTCCGTACTTGGACTCCACGACAGCGAAGAGGCGGCAGATGAGATACCGGTTATTACATGTAAAGATCTGAAACTTGCTATGCTGGATTATACATATGGTCTCAACGGCATGGAGCTTCCCCGGGATAAAGAATATATGATAGATGTTTTTGATGAGGATAAGGCCAGAGAAGATATCCGCCAGGCGAAAGAGCTGGCGGACGTGGTAGTCGTGGTCATGCACGTAGGTGTGGAGTACGATCAGGACGTAGATGAGGAAACCCGGGAATGGACAGACATTTTCCTGGAAGAAGGAGTAGACATTGTGATCGGTTCTCATCCCCATGTAGTCCGGACCATGGAGACACTTACAGGAGAAGACGGACATAAAATGCTGGTATATTATTCTCTGGGAAATTTCACTTCCACCCAGACAGATCTGCCCAGTCTGATGGGAGCTATGGCTAAGATCACTGTCCGGAAAAATATAGAGACCGGCGAGATCGAGATCCCGGAGCATGAGTTTATTCCTCTTCTCATGTATTACAATAAGGAGATCCCTGACGCGGCCATTTACAAGCTGGAGGATTATCCTCAGGAGCTTATAGAAGACCATTTTGTATATCAGGACAATCCAGACGAATTCTCCCTGGAATATTATCAGAAACTTTTTGAAGAGACAAAGGCAAAAGGAAATGATGAAGAGATCTGAAACGGCATGCCGGAAGACGGGAAACACAAGAGATCTATAGAATTGTCTTAATTGTGCAAAATACATAAATAATTTAAAATAATGCAGAAAAAAGTATGCAAAAATCCATATCAGTGTTGATGATATGGATTTTTTTTGCTATAATATTACCTATGGGGCCAATAGGAAAGGCCTGTTGATTCAGAAGGAGGAGTAGACACAATGGCAAAGAAAAGAAATATTATTGTTGGACAATCAGGCGGACCTACCGCTGTAATTAATTCAAGCCTTGCAGGGGTGTATAAGAATGCCATCGAGCGTGGATTTGACAAGGTGTACGGTATGCTTCATGGAATTCAGGGCCTTATGGATGAACAGTATGTGGATCTTTCCACACAGATCCATTCAGAACTGGATATCGAACTTTTGAAGAGAACCCCTTCCGCCTTTTTAGGTTCCTGCAGATATAAGCTTCCTGAGATCCATGAAGACAGAGAAATCTACGAGAAAATTTTCGGGATCTTAAATAAGCTGGAAATTGACACCTTTATCTATATCGGCGGCAACGACTCTATGGATACGATCAAGAAACTTTCTGATTATGCCATTATTACAGGCCAGAGCCAGAAATTCCTGGGCGTACCAAAGACTATTGACAACGACCTGGCTCTTACGGACCATACGCCGGGATTCGGAAGCGCCGCAAAATATATCGGTGCTTCTACAAAAGAGGTGATCCGTGACGCTCAGGGACTGACATATAAGAAAAATATGATCACCATCATGGAGATCATGGGAAGAAATGCAGGGTGGCTTACCGGGGCTACGGCTCTGGCAAAATCCGAGGACTGCGACGGACCGGATCTGATCTATCTGCCGGAAGTTCCCTTTGATATTGATAAATTCCTGAAAAAAGTAAAGGAACTGCTGAATAAGAAATCTTCCATCGTTATCGCTGTTTCAGAAGGGATCAAGCTGGCAGACGGACGCTATGTATGCGAGCTTGGCAACGTAGGAGATTATGTTGACGCTTTTGGTCATAAGCAGCTTCAGGGAACCGCTACTTATCTGGCCAACTTCCTGGCCGCAGAGTGCGGATGCAAGACCAGAGCCGTGGAACTTTCCACGCTGCAGAGAAGCGCTTCCCATATGGCTTCCAGAGTGGATATCGACGAGGCCTTTATGGTAGGAGGCGCCGCGGTAAAAGCAGCTGATGAAGGCGACACCGGAAAGATGGTAGTTATCGACCGTGTGTCAGACGATCCGTATATGAGCGCTACCGGAATCTATGACGTACACCGGATCGCCAACGAGGAGAAACTGGTTCCCCGTTCCTGGATGAACAAAGAGGCCAACAATGTGACAAAAGATTTCGTGGATTATATCAAGCCGCTGATCCAGGGAGATTATCAGCCTATTATGGTAAACGGTCTGCCAAGACATCTGGTGCTGAAAATGAAGAAAAGGTAGGAAACTATGTAAAAACTTCAAAAAACTTGCTTGACTATCATTGGTCTTATGTTAAAATAATACTGTGCAGGCAAACTCTGCCTGCACCATGGAAAATATATTATGAACAGTATGTTTTCTAGTATCTACTTTTAGGAGGAATGTTCAAATGGCAAAATGGGTTTACTTATTTAGTGAAGGAAACGCCAACATGAGAGAACTCCTGGGTGGAAAGGGCGCCAACCTGGCAGAAATGACCAACTTAGGTATGCCTATTCCTCAGGGATTCACAGTAACAACAGAAGCTTGTACAGATTACTACAACAACGGCAAGAAGATTTCTGAAGAAATCCAGGGACAGATTTTTGACGCATTAGCACAGCTGGAAGAGATCCAGGGTAAAAAATTCGGTGATACAGAAGATCCGCTGCTGGTTTCTGTTCGTTCCGGAGCAAGAGCATCCATGCCTGGTATGATGGATACTATCCTGAACCTGGGTCTGAATGACGTGGCAGTTGAAGGTTTTGCTAAAAAGACAGGCAATCCAAGATTCGCATATGATTCTTACAGACGTTTCATCCAGATGTATTCTGACGTAGTTATGGAAGTTCCAAAGTCCTTCTTCGAAAAGATCATCGACGAAGTAAAAGAGGCTAAGGGCGTTCATTATGATACAGAATTAACTGTAGATGATTTAAAAGAGTTAGTTAAGAGATTCAAAGCTGTTTACTCTGAAGAGATGAACGGTGAAGAATTCCCACAGGATCCTAAGGAGCAGTTAATGGGAGCAGTAAAAGCTGT
>DXIQ01000079.1 GCA_019112785.1 Candidatus Blautia stercorigallinarum | reverse complement strand
AACAAGGAAAGGTGATTGTGCTATAAGCACTTACTACACCACCCGCATAGCAGGTGGTTTCTTGTTTCGTGTGACTCCATTTTTCGGAACACGAAAAACTCCGTCACACTCAACTGGCTAAAGCCAATAATAAAAGACAGCCCCGGAAAACATATGTCGGGATATGGCACTGCCATATCCTGAACTTCTGTTTTCCGGGGCTGCCTTTTTTATTACATGATCTGTTTTATTTTACTTCTACCAGTTCAATGCGGAAGTTCAGTTCCTTGCCGGCCATTTCGTGGTTGGCGTCAAAGGTGATGGTAGTCTCGTCCTTTTCGGTTACAGTAACAGGGAAAGGCTGTCCATACTGATTGGAGAGATATACCCGCTGTCCTGCCTGAAGGTCTTCAGAACCGGGAAGCTGTGCGATCTCAAGAGTAAAGACGGCATTAGGATCCGGCATACCGTAGGCTTCTTCCGGCATCAGATGAACGTCTACCACCTGGCCCACTTCCATATCTGCCACTGCCGCGTCAAAGCCACGGATCATCTGTCCTGCGCCGCAGATAAATTCCAGAGGTTCTCCCCGGTCATAAGAAGAATCAAACTGGGTTCCGTCATTAAAAGTACCTCTGTAATGAGTGCGGCAGGTCTTTCCTACGTTGCGCCCTGTAAGAGCAGGGCCGGCGCCGCAGGAGCCCCCGCAGTTTCCGCAGGTATGTCCTTCTTCATGGTGGCCGAAGCTGTGGCCTTCCTCATGGTGATGATCACAGTTCGCTCCGGTGGATACCAGTTCTCCTTTCAGATAGGCTTCCACTGCCTGATCCGCGTCTCCCTGGGCTCCGGCACACAGTTCTACTCCTGCTTCTTCAAGGGCAGCCTGAGCACCGCCGCCGATACCTCCGCAGATCAGCACATCTACATCCTGATCTGCCAGCAGCCCTGCAAGAGCACCGTGGCCGGTTCCATTGGATCCGATCACTTCACTGGAGACCACTTTATTATCTTCAACTTCATACACCTTAAAAAATTCCGTTTTCCCAAAATGCTGGAAGATATTTCCATTGTCGTAAGTTACAGCTATCTTCATGTTTTTTCCTCATCTTTCTTCTTGATTCCTGCGAGCCATGGTCGCCAAAGGGCGCTGTCACATTAATTATATTTCAGGAATATTTATACATTTTATGCGAATTTGTCAAGCACAGCTTTGAGACCATAGGCTCAAAGCAGCGCAGACTGAGCAATAAAATGTATAAATATTCTGGATTCTGATTAATGCGGCAGCGCCATTTGGCGGTCACAGGCTTGCAGCCTCTTCTACCATTATCCCTATTCCCGGCAGAATGTCAATACTCTAAAAAAGATTAAAAAAAATTCTTCCTACAGTCCGTTCCTGTAAATATCATTGATCACTGCCTGGGCATGTTCCAGCTCTTTTTTCTCCATGATCTGCTGCCGATCGCTTAAGATAGCCAGCATTTCATCCACCACATCCTCGATCCTGGGGTCTGTGACCCGGTACAGGTATCCCAGCATTCTTGTAGCTGTATAGTCTGTATTCATATACTTGTAAGCAATTTCCTTGCAGAATTTTTCCGGGTATCCTTTGTCCAGTAAAGCTTTATACACTTCATCTGTTCTCTCTGTTCCCATCTTTCTCACCCCTGGACTTTCTCAAACCGGTATTTCTGACGGATATCCGGATATTTTTCTTTGTCTACCTCGCTCATAAACATGGCGTAAGGCCTGGCAGAAGTTTTAAAAGGCGCGTAAAGCCCCTGATAAACTACCAGCATTTCTCCTGTTTCCGTATGCTGGGCAAAAGCAAGGACTTTGTACAGATATTCTGAAGTTTCCGGGGAAACCCACTCTCTTTTAAAATGCCGGACAATATCCCCCGGCCGTATATCTCTTTGCAATTCCTCCGGCATAGGTTCCGGCTCCGGTTCTGTATCCAGCTCCATATATTCTTCCCTGTCAAGGGAAATGGGTACTCCGGTTTTTCCTGTAATGTGGACGCCCCCGTACCAGGTGCCTTCCACTTCAAAAATGTCTCCGATATCATATTCCGATGTGTATTCATCATTCTTCTTGATGATCCTGATCCTGCTCATTTAAACTTCCTCCAGATTTTATCCTGATATTTTTCCCAATAATTCTATGGTTTTCTGATCTCTTCTCCCGCCATAGTATTTTTCTATTACTTTGGTAAAGACCCCGCCTTTTCCTTCTGCTGCCTCAAATAAGGTCATAGAGGAAAGCAGCTTCAGGTCATCGGGGCTGCCCAATACCTGGTGAGGGTCATCTGTATCCAGTTCCAGCAGGGCCTGGCAGATAGTCCTCAAATTTTCTCCCAGGTAAGGATCCTTCAGAAAATCTTCCGCCTCTTTCAGATTCTGAATGCCATAATAAGCCGACATACTGCTAAACCCCAGTCCCCGGATCTGGGGAAAGATATACCACATCCAGTGGCTTCTCTTACAGCCCCTGCGGATTTCTTCCAGGGCCAGGTCAAAATCCTGTTTCTGCGCCTCTATAAAGCGCTGCAGATCACTCATATTCCTGTTCTCCTTTTCTGTTTCTGGTCCAAAGATTCCTTTTCCTTGATGTTGGGGGCAAAAGCCCCGACTACGATACCTGGGGATTGTTTCGTGCCCGGCGCTCTCACAATCCTCCCTGGTATCCTTTCATTGTATCTCACAGCTTTCAGTTTGTCATTATTTTTCATTTACCTCCTTGCTATTTTCTCCGGTTCCCCATAGAATGGTACTAACCTAAAATATTCTCCCCAGAGAAAGGAGGCATTTCTATGTGCACTTGTATCACTTACGAAAACGGTGATTTTTATTTTGGACGGAATCTGGATCTGGACGTTTCTTTCGGAGAGGTGGTTACCATCACTCCCAGAAATTCTCTTCTGGACTTTCGCAGAGCCGGAAAGATGGATCGGCACTATGCTATGATCGGCATGGCTTCCGCAAATGAAACCTTTCCTTTGTATGCGGAAGCGGTAAATGAAAAAGGATTGGCCATGGCAGGCCTGAATTTCCCCGGCAATGCCTTTTACCGGGAGCCTGACGGAAAGGGGCTGGAACTTGCATCTTTTGAGATCATTGCCTGGATATTGGGAAAATGTGCTTCTGTAGAAGAGGCAGAAGCATACCTTACAGACATGAAGATCGTAAACCTTTCTTTCGCGCCCCAGATGCCTGCGGCCCCTCTTCACTGGATGCTGGCTGACCGGCATAAATGCCTTGTCCTGGAAGCTGTGGAAGAAGGACTGAAAGTATATGAAAATCCTTTCGGAGTACTGACCAACAATCCTCCTTTCCCCTTCCATCAGATGAATATGGAAAATTATCTGAATCTTACTTCCAGGAGTCCTGAAAACCGTTTTTCGGACAGGCTGGATCTGAAGCCCTGTTCCCAGGGAATGGGGGCTCTGGGGCTTCCGGGAGACGCCTCCTCGGCCTCCCGCTTTGTCCGGGCTGCCTTTTTTAAATGGAATTCTGTGTCAGAACCTTCAGAACCGGCAGATGTCTCCCAGTTTTTCCATATTCTGGACGGTGTCGCCATGATCCGGGGAACGGTGATAACCGGGCAGGGAACCTGCGACATCACCCTGTATTCCAGCTGTATGAATACCCGGACCGGCGTTTATTATTACAAGACCTATGAAGACAGTCGTCTGCGCAGGATCGATATGCATCAGGCGGATCTGGAAGAAAAAAGACTGATAACCGTAACCGGCTGACAAAAGCTGTCCTATGTTTCAGGCAGCCGCTTCAGGTTTATCAAAACAACAAGGAGAAATTCATGAAAAAAAAGAGATTTATATATTTTATCATTTTGCTTGCCCTGCTGATCCTCTGTATAAAATACAGCGACAGCATACTTGGATTTGCCGGATTTTTATGGAGCCTGGTCACGCCTCTTATCCTGGGCTGTGTGATCGCCTATATCCTGAATATTCTGGTCACCCGGATAGAAAGTCTTCCCTGCTTTTCCAGGGAAGATACCCTTCTTGGGAAAGTCCGCCGTCCCATCAGTATCCTGGGATCCCTGGCAGTGATCATTGCTATTGGAGTCCTGGTGATCCTCATTGTGATCCCTCAGCTGGTACAGGCCATCGGAGTTATCGCAAAGGAAATCCCGACGGTAGTCTCTGAGATCAGTGTCTGGCTGTCTTCTTTTGATAAAGACTGGCCCCAGCTCCAGAAATTCCTGGAGTCCCTGAATGTAAACTGGCCTCAGATCCTGCAAAAAGCCGCTTCCTATCTGACCAACGGACTGAGCAGCGTCTTTTCCTCTACCATGTATATCGTGAGCACTATCAGTTCCATAGCCGTTACCGCAGTTGTGGCCCTGATCTTTTCCATTTACATACTTTCCGGAAGGGAAAAACTCTTTCACCAGTTCCAGACACTGGCCAGCACCTACCTGAATGAAAAATTTTACAAAGGAATGTGTGTGGTACTGAAAACCGCTCATGATACTTTTACTAAATTTATTGTGGGCCAGTGCACAGAAGCCGTGATCCTGGGAACCCTGTGTACCATCGGCATGCTGCTCTTCCGGTTTCCTTACGCTACCATGATAGGAACCCTTATCGGAGCCACCGCCCTGCTGCCGGTAGTCGGCGCTTATCTGGGCGCCGCTGTAGGCGCTTTTATGATCTTTACCATTGATCCCTTAAAAGCCCTGGGCTTCCTGATCTTCATTGCTATCCTCCAACAGCTGGAAGGAAATCTCATCTACCCCAGAGTGGTAGGCTCCTCTGTCGGTCTGCCCGGTATCTGGGTTCTGGCGGCAGTTACCGTAGGCGGCGGTCTTGGCGGGATCATCGGTATGCTCCTGGCGGTTCCCGTGACAGCTACCCTTTATAAGCTGCTTCAAAAAGATGTGCAAAAAAGAAAGGCTGCCCTGCAGCCGAAAAAAGAAGAGGGACTGTCGCATTAGTCACATGTCAGGAATATTTATACATTTTATGCGAATTTGTCGAGCATAGCTTTGAGACTATAGGCTCAAAGCGGCACAGACTGAGCAATAAAATGTATAAATATTCTCGATTTTGATTAATGCGGCAGTTCCCATCTCTTTTCTCCTCTCAGGCAATTCCCGGAAGACTATGACTCCATGCCGATCCAGGATCCTTTCCCAGGATCAGTTTTCCGACCCTTCTGAAGATTCTATTACAGAACGGTATTTTTCTTTCAGCTTTCTATAACCTTCCTCTTTCCGAAGAAAATCACATCTTTCCTCCTTCTCTATGGAGGTCAGAAGAACTTTGATCATCTGTTTTCCCGTATCTGATCCATCTGTTTCTACGTTCTTTTTCTTCTGATGGGCAAAAAGAATGGAATCCTTCATCGCCCAGGGATTCTCCAGGGCTTTCAGCATCTCTCCCAGGATTTCCACACACCGTTTTCCGTCTCTCTCCTCCAATGCCACGTCAAAAGCCGCTGTCAGTCCGCTGTAACTCCATTTGAAGATCTCCATTACCTTCTGGCTGTATCTGGCAAGCTCCCAGGCTCTTTTATCCTCTCCTTCCCGTACAGATACCGTGGCAAGCTGATCGAGCATGAGAAAGACTTCCTGGATCAGACCGTTTAACTTTCTTTCCAGAAGTTCTGCCGCCTCCTGGTTTTTCCCTTCTTTCATATACATCATGATCTGAAGCTGCCTTTTATCTATAGACTGATACTGGGGAAGCTGCTCAATAAGCTCTTCGGCTTTCTCATAGGCTTCCTCCTGAATGTACATAGCCGCCAGGGCATACCTGGACAGATCTGCAGCATTTTTATCCTCACATTCCATAGCCCGCCCTAAAAGGGAAACCGCCAGAGCCTGAACCTCCTCTACCTTTTCCTCCGGATAAGTAAACAGGATCCGTATCCCCCGAAGCAACGTGGCCATCTGATATAACAAAGCTCCGCACCGGGGATATTCTTTTATCCGCTTTTTTACCAGTTCCATAGTCTTTTCTATATCTCCCTGCCGGGCAGTTTCCGCCACCTCATTCCCATAGGCCGCTATCTCTTCCTTTGAAAGATTTTCGTGAAAGCAAAGTAGTGTATTGGGATCTGTGCCAAGAAGCCGGGCAAGAGCCGGAAGGATGGCCAGATCCGGACAGGTAGTTCCCCTTTCCCACTTGTTCACCGCCGGAGCAGACACTCCCAGATAATCTGCCATCTGTTCCTGGGTAAAGCCCATAGCTCTTCTTTTTTCACGGATCACATCTTTCATTTCCATATAAGTTTCCTCCTGTTTTATACTATACTTGGAAGGCCTTCCTGGTCTTATTGTAGCAGAGAGGATCCCGGCTGTATATTGAGAGCTTTTTAATCTTCAGGCAGTTTTTTTAACTGTAGGTTAAAGGATTTTCCCTTGGGGCATCCTCCGGCTCCTCTGCTCCCTGATGATAGGTTTCGATCATAGAAGCCAAAGTAATCCCTTCCATGGTGTTTTTTATAGATTCTTCGATTTTCTGATAGGGATCCTGAAGGACCCGGCGGATATTCCTGGCTATAGGGCATTTGCTTCCCGCGCAGGAATGAATGCCGATAAGGGAGGAAAGTCCCTCCGGCTCCAGGGCACTGTATATCTCATATAGAGTAATTTCTTCAGGGTCTTTTTCCAGCCGTGCCCCGCCCTTTCCTCTCTCTACACTGATCAGCCCCGCTTTTTTCAAGGCGCTTAAGGTATACCGGATCACCACCGGATTACAGCTTGTACTCTGGGCAAGGAGAGTACTGGTCACCCTGGCTTTTTCCCGGGCTTCATAGATAAAAATAAGGCAGTGGACTGCAATGGAACATTTCATACTGATCTGCATAGCAACTCCTCTTTCTTAAAGGTTTAATGTAAATCTTGACTTTACATCAACCCAATGCTACACTGTTTACAGATGTAAATTCATGATTTACATATTATTTTACATTTTTCTCGGAAAATGACAAGGAGGTATTTAGAATGAAATTTTATGAAATCTGTTTCAGCCCTACAGGGGGCACCAAAAAAGCCGCAGATATGCTGGCGGAAAAGCTGGCAGAAGAAATCCAGTCTGTAGATCTTACCGATTACAAAACTGACTTTTCAGGAATTTCCCTGGAAGAAGATGATGAAGCTATTATCGCCGTTCCTTCCTATGGCGGCCGTGTGCCGGAAACAGCGGTAAAACGTCTTTCCCTGATCAAAGGAAACCAGGCAAAGGCTATCCTTGTCTGTGTCTATGGCAACCGGGCCTATGAAGACACTCTTGTG
The DNA here is from genome assembly GCA_019112785.1 of Candidatus Blautia stercorigallinarum. Classification (GTDB taxonomy): domain Bacteria; phylum Bacillota; class Clostridia; order Lachnospirales; family Lachnospiraceae; genus Blautia; species Blautia stercorigallinarum. Next base: position 13,307 of record DXIQ01000079.1, on the reverse strand, counting down.
GAACTGGAAGATACAGCCAAAGCCGCAGGATTCCGGATCACAGCCGCAGTTGCCGCTGTAGCCGAACATTCCATTGCCCGCCAGATCGCAGCCGGACGTCCCGATCCTCAGGATCAGGCACAGCTTACAGACTTTGCAGAAAAGATCCGGGAAAAACTCTATTCAGGAAGCACCGCGGAACCTGCTATTCCCGGCGATCGTCCGTATAAAAAAGCCGGTGGCGCCGGTATGGTTCCAAAACCAACCAGAGACTGTGTAAAATGCGGCATATGCGCCGAGAAATGTCCGGTTCAGGCTATTGATAGAGAGGATCCTCACAAAACAGACAGCAATAAATGTATTTCCTGTATGCGGTGTATTTCCGTCTGTCCTCACTCTGCCAGAAAAGTAAACAGTGTCATGCTGGCAGCAGTGAATACCATGCTGAAAAAAGCATGCGCCCAGAGGAAAGACTGCGAACTCTATCTGTAAAAACATATCCGGATATTTATGGAAGCACCATAGCCGGCCGGAAATTCAGATAATCTCCGGAAACCAGCATATATTCTATACCACGAAACTTTCCCCGTATGCTGTCTCCGAATCTGGATTCTCCATGGCAGTGGGAGTAGACCACCGCAGAGACCTTATATCTCTCCGCGATCTCTGTAAAAGGTGATGTTTTTTCTAAAATATTGGTTGGAGGATAATGAAGGAACATGATAAACTTCTGATACCCTTCTTTCTCTGCCAGGCGGAAAGACTCCTGAAGTCTCTCCATTTCTCTTTTCACCAGTTTGTCGGCCTGCTCCTTGCGTGCTTCGTCCCAGCCCAGGATCTGCCCCCGGCGGTTCAGATAAAAAGGACCTTCAAAGGTAAATCCCTTGGTCCCTACCAGCGCATAGTCCTGATAAACAGCAAAATTGTTCTGGAGGAAAAACAGCCTGTCCTTATATTCTTCATTTAGCTTTTCAGTTTTCTTCACATCCCAGAACATATCATGGTTTCCCCGCAGGAGGATCTTTCTTCCCGGCAGTCTTTCGATAAAAGCCAGGTCCTCCCGGCACTGGGGCAGCTTTCTCCCCCAGGAATGGTCTCCCGTAAGCACCAGAGTATCCTCTGGTTTTACCATCCGGTTCACATACTTTTCAATCTTCTTCTCATGATTCTTCCACACTTTTCCAAAAGAATCCATTGGCTTATCTGCCTGAAAACTTAAATGCAGGTCTCCCAGGGCATACAATGCCATATCTGCTCATCTCCTTTACATCCCTTAGCAAACAAGGGTATTTTGTTGTATCTCTATCTTGTTCTTTTCTCCGACCCGTCGTATAATCAGATTTACATTCAAAATCTGAGAGGTAACCTAATGAAATCAAAAAAGAAAAGAAAATTATGGAAAAAAATACTGGCGATCCTGGCAGCGGTGATCCTTGTGTCCGGGATCGGTTTGGGCATTTACGTTCAGGATTATTACCATGCCAGTGATCTGGCCCTGGAAGTTGCAGCCCAGCCTCAGCAGGACATAACGGTAACCACATCATCAAAGGACCGGATCATTTTCACCCCTGAAGATCCCCGGGCAGGCCTGATCTTCTATCCCGGAGGAAAAGTCCAGTATGAGGCCTACGCTCCATTAATGGAGGCCTGCGCCAAAGAAGGGATCCTCTGCGTACTTCTTCACATGCCCGGGAACCTGGCTGTGCTGGATATCAATGCTGCAAAAGACATCCCGGAAGAATACCCGGACATCGAAAACTGGTATATGGCAGGCCATTCTCTGGGCGGCTCTATGGCAGCTTCTTACATCAGCAGCCATGAAGAAGATTTCAAAGGTCTCATACTCCTTGCCGCCTATTCCACCGCAGATCTGAAAGAAACAGGTCTGAGAGTCCTGTCCCTCTACGGTTCCGAAGACGGTGTACTGAAAATGGATTCCTATGAAAAATACCGGGATAATCTTCCCGAAGATTTCACAGAAATTGTGATTCCAGGAGGATGTCACGCCTATTTTGGCAGCTACGGCCCCCAGAAAGGTGACGGGACTCCCCAGATCTCCAATGAAGAACAGATACGCTTTACAGCCGACGCCATTGGGGATTTTATAGAGGATCTAAATTAAAAAAGTTCTTTGTATACTACTTTCCCGTTTTTCATCTCTGATTTCATAAGAGATACTTTATCCACGGTCATCTCTGCCTTTGGCAGCCGTACCTGATAGGGTTTCCTGGCAGATGTCTTTCTTATCAGAAATTGCCTTTTTCAGAAAGGCTCAGCCTGCACTGGGGGAGTGGAACTTTCTCCATCACTTTCTTCACTTTATCCGGATCCTTGTATTCCCCGATAAATGCTAAAGTCATATGCAGGTTCTGGGCAGGGACATAGTTCCCTTCCACTCCCTGTTTCTTCAGGTCATGCATACATTGTACCAGGGCTTTGCGCATTTCATCGGAAAGCCGGATGGCTATAAACAGTCTCATGTTTTTATACCTCCATCTTTTAGCAGTTCCCTGTATAAACATATTTCAGATATTTCTCCGCGCACTCTTTCAGCCGGTACACCTTTTCCACTTCCGTTGCCTGCCGGTCTTCCATTTTATATCTTGGAAAGAACCTGGTCACATGAAGGGGAATATCCGAACCTACAGAGGCGATCCATCTGGCCTCCGCTTCCATTTCTTTCTCCAAATCATTCTCTCCCGGAACGATCAGGGTGGTCAGTTCCACATGACAGGCCTCTGCACTTCTTCGTATAAATCTTTTCACCGTCTCCAGGTCACCGCCCAGCTTCCGGTAATATGCCTCTGTGAATCCTTTCAGATCAATATTCATAGCATCTATATAGGGAAGGAGCTCCTCCAGGATTTCCAGCTCTGCCGAACCGTTTGTGACCAGCACATTTTTCATGCCAAACGCTCTCACAAGCTTTGCTGTGTCCCGTACAAACTCATACCCCACCAACGGCTCATTGTAGGTAAAGGCAAGACCGATGTTTCCATATTTCCTGTATTCCCGGGCAAGTCCGGCCAGCTCTTCGGGGGAGATTTCTCTATATTCCGCCTCCGGTTCCCCGGTCATGGAAATTTCATAGTTCTGGCAGAAAGGACAGGCCAGGTTGCAGCCAAAACTTCCCACAGACAGGATCCTGCTGCCTGGGCAGAAGCGCCTCAAGGGCTTCTTTTCAATAGGATCCAGCATAAGCCCGGTGATCTTTCCATAGTTGATACTGATGATCTTTCCCTCTCTGTTTTTCCTTGCTCTGCAGCGTCCATACTGTCCTTCTGCCAGAGGGCAGTGGTGCATACATACCGGACATATGACTCTGGTTTCCCTCTTTTCTTCTGCCATGTGTTCACCCCTTTTCCTCAAAAATGCCGCACTACCTCAAAGCGTTCCAGACGGATATCTTCGGCCTCCTCAGGAATACCTGCTTTCCTTTTTGCAATATCGATCTGCTGCCGGACTGTATCCACGCCCTCCAGATTTGGAAGGAGCAGGCCTCTTTTATATCCTCTGGATACAATGACTCCATATCGCTTTACATCCAGTTCCTGTTCAGAAGAAATTTCTTCCGCTTCACTGAGAACATCTACACTGTATACAAGGCGCTCCAGTTCTTCCGGCTGTACCGGAGGAAATCTGGGATCCCGGGTGGCAGCGCTGACAGCATTTTCCAGGATCTCTTCCCCAATGCATTCCCGCACCGGGGATATGGTGCCGATACATCCCCGGAGCTTTCCTTCCTCCTTCAGAGACACGAAAACCCCCGCCTTCCGGTGATACATTTCCTCTGGAAGATCTGTGGGAAGGGAAATCATCTCTCCCGTCCGTACATAGGTTTCTATGGTTTTTCGGGCAAGGCCCACATAGGCATCCTCTTTATTTCTTTTCTCTTTCGCCTGCTTTTTTATCTTCTTCTCATACTTCCTCAGGAACTCTCTCTGAGGCGCTATTCCTTTCGCCTCAAAAGTACACACTCCATATCCGACCCCAAAAGTCCCTTGGTGAGAAAGCTCCTCTGCTTTTACTTCCAGTCCGTCCAATGCTCCGGCCATGACCACAAAGGATCTGTGGCCGCATTCTGCCGCTTTTTCACAGAACTCTTCTGTGAAATCAAAGAGCTGTCCAAAGTCTCCCCGGCCCATAACGTCCATGATCCGCTGATCATATTCCGGTCCTTCTTTCTGGAATCCGTAAGGGCCCTCCGCTTTCAGCTTATGGGACAGATCTCCGCTGCCGATCACTGCGATCTTCCTGCCGCAGAGCCCGGCTGTTTTCTGAATACACTGGCCCAGGATATAATGGCTGGAAAAAGTCTGTCCTGAAAGACCGATCCGCACAACTTTATAATCTGTATAATAATGGTTCAAAAACCACAAAGGTATCATGGTGCCATGATCAAGCTGCGGGTCTCTCTCCCCCAGCGTTCCTGCCGGGATCTTTCTGTCCTGAGCTTCCCGGGATAAAAGCTCCACAAGCTCTGTATCATAGGAAACTTTGATCTTTACCTGGGGCGCGCCGAACTGTCCGAAATCTCCTTCTGCCACTGTTCCCGGTGAAATGTGAAAATAATCCATATACATTACCGAATGAGGAGACAAGACCATCACTGTATCCGGCTGCCAGGAAGCCAGTTTTCTGGCAGCACTGTGATACGCATCAATCGTTGTCTGTATTTCCTTCTCCCTGCCTCTTCCCACCTCCGGTATGATCAGAGGAGGATGGGGAACCATGATCCCGCCTTTTACTGACATAACGATCCCTCCTGTTCCTGAAAATATATTTCCGCAAGCAGCGGACCAAGGAGCATGCCTGTACGCGCATCGGCAGCTGCTTGCTGGAGTGTTATTGATTTGTGATTAAATTGTACACCCTGGCAGAATTTCTTTCCATACTCAACTCCTTTTCTTTCCTTCGCAGAGATAAAAAATTATAGCTATAAAAAGCAGGATTTCATTAGTGTTTCGGTCAATGTGCCTCTGTCACTGCCGTCTCTGTAAACCGGGATATTACCGGAGGAATGATCAGCCGTTTCTCTACTCTCCCCATCAAAAAGATTTCTGTTCTGGGCGGTCATGTACTGGAATCCACTGTGCGGAATTTTCTCACTGCCGCCGTAGTCCTGATTGCCGCAGTGTTCCTGGGATTCCGGCCCAGTGCAGGTCCCGGAGAATGGCTGTTGATCCTGGTGCTGATGCTGGGTGTGATCCTTACCTTTTCCTGGCTGTCTGTCTTTATAGGAGTCACTTCCAACAGCCCGGAAGGCGCCAGCAGCTTATTTACCCTGGTGATCGCCCTGCCCTATTTAAGCTCCGGATTTGTGCCTCTGGATGCCATGCCGGGACCTCTGGCGGCTTTTGCCCGGTATCAGCCTATGACCCCTGTGATCGAGACCATGCGCAGCGCATTTCTGGGTATGCCCCTGGATATAGAAACTGCCATGATCTCCCTGCTCTGGTGCATGGGACTTACCGCTGTTTTCTGTTTCTGCTCTCTTGTGTTTTTCCGGAAATGGATCAGCCAATAACTGAGTTTCTGAAATCTTGGTAAAAAACGGGGAGCTGAGGTATGAAAACACATATCGTTTTCATACCCCAGCTCCCTATCCAAATATTGCAGAGAATTTTACAGGACATACTATCTTATTTCCCCCGCAGTTTTTTCTCTTCCAAAAGATCTGCCGGGTCGATCTCCCGGTCCTTATAATAATATTTCCTATCTCTTTCATTAATGCTTCGGATCACTTTGCAGGGATTTCCTGCTGCAACTGAATTTTCCGGCACATCATGAAGGACCAGGCTTCCTGCGCCGATAACGCTGTTCTCTCCTATGGTGACTCCCGGACAGATGGTCACATTAGCGCCGATCCAGCAATTCTTTCCGATCTTCACCGGATCTGTATACATATATTCCCGAAGCTCTGGATTTACAGGATGTCCTACTGTGGCGATGGTCACGCCAGGTCCGAACATGACCTTTTCCCCGATCTCGATGATCCCGTCATCGATAAAATTACAGTTCATATTTACATAGCAACCCTCTCCTAAGGTAATATGAGTTCCATAGCAGAAGTAAAAGGGCGGCTCGATCCAGGCTTTTGTTTCTTTTCCAAAGATTTCATTCATAAGCTCCGTCCGCTTTTCCGGTTCATCCGGAGCAGAATCATTAAATGCTTTCATACGTTTTTTAGCTGCCAGCCGCTCCTGGGGAAGGCCCTCACATTCATCTGTAAAAAGCTTTCCCTGGAGGATCCGCTCTCTCATAGTCATGATTTTTCTCTCCCTTCTTCTCCCACAGTCAGATCTTTCAGCCATTTATATTTTCCATAATGGAGATAGACTGCAGGAAGTTTTACGATCTCATCAGAATTTACAATAAAATACACTGCCAGTACCGGCCACTTCAGCACAAAGGCAGCCAGAAGGCCTGCCGGGACTGTAAAGCACCAGAGGGTCACTGCATCGCAGAGGAATCCGAATCTGGAATCTCCTCCTGCACAGAAAATTCCTCCGATGGTAGTTCCATTTACATATTTTCCTACCATATACACGGCGCACATCACCAGCATCCACTTCAGATAGCCTTCTGCCTGAGAAGACAGGTCCGTAACCTGAAGTACCAGGGGACTGATCAGCAACAGGAAGATTCCGGACAGGATACCGCTTATAACTGCAATATGGCACAGTTTTTTTCCATAGGCTTTCGCCATTTCCAGACGTCCGGCTCCCAGTTCATTGCCTACCATTATGCTTCCGCCGTTTCCGATCCCTGCCGCCAGACTGGCGATGAGATTCTTTACAATATTGGCAATGGAGTTAGCCGCCACCGCATCGGTTCCCAAGTGTCCCATGATCACCGAATACATAGTAAAACCGCCTCCCCATACCAGTTCATTTCCCAGAACCGGCAAAGTATAATGCCAGAAGTCTTTTTTCAGTCTCTGATCCGGCTTGCGTATGTAGAGAATACGGATCTTAACCCTTCCTTTTTTTCTCAATTCCCAGAATACCCAGAGAAGTTCCACTACTCTGGCAATAGCCGTAGCTGCAGCCGCCCCGGCGGTTTCCATTCTGGGGGCTCCGAAAAGGCCGTAGATCAGTACTGCATTGAGAACGATGTTCAGCGCTGCCGCAGAGGAACTGATGATCATACTCATAGAGGCCAGATCACTGTTTTTCATAATACACAGATAGATCTGTGAGATCCCGCAAAGGAGATAGGTCACCCCTACGATCTGCAGATACTGGATCCCATAATGGATCAGTGCGGGATCAGAGGTAAAGATCCTCATAAGCAGTCCCGGCAGAAATGTGGCCCCGATGAAGAAGGCCAAGGAAACAGACAAAGAGCTTCTCAGAACGATCCCTAGGATCCGCTCTACAGAATCTCTGTCTCCTTTTCCCCAGTACTGGGCGGCAAACATACTGGTACCTATGGTCATAGCCGCCAGAAACAGGTTATACACAAAAGTGATCTGACCTGCCAGGGATACTGCTGATAGGAGATCCTGGCCGATCACTCCCACCATCAGTGCATCCGATGCGCTGACCACCGCCAGCATAAACTGCTGAAAAGTAATGGGCAGCACCAACGAAATCAGTTTTTTCCGAAATTCTTTTTTATCCATTAATCTTTTTCCAGATTTCATCATCAAAGCGCTGCTTTTTGTAGTAATAAGGCCGGTCTTCCTCTGTGATCTCACGGATCACTTTACAGGGGTTTCCTGCGGCACACACGTTGTCAGGAATATCCTTTGTCACCACACTTCCCGCACCGATCACCGCATTGTTTCCAATCTTTACTCCCGGCAGGATCACACAGCTTCCCCCGATCCATACATTATCTCCAATGGTAACAGGGATCCCGTATTCATAACCGGAATTCCGGCTGTCCGGGTGGATGGGATGTCCTGCGGTATAAATGGCTACGTTGGGTCCGAAAAGCACATTTTTCCCAATGGTGATTTTTCCTACATCCAGCATAACGCATCCTGCATTAGCATAAAAATTTTCTCCCAGTATGATGTGGCTGCCGTATTCACAGTGAAAAGGGGGCTCAAAATATACACTTTCCCCATGGACCATACCTGTTTTGTTCAGGCATTCCATACCCTTTTCCGGCTCAAAAGGCATTACCTGGTTATACTCCCTGATAAGTTTCTTTGTTACCATCTGTTCCGCCATTACGCTTTCGTCTGAAAAATAGGCCATTCCATGGTCTCTCCGGTATCTGTTGTCCATATGTATTCTCCTTTTTCTTATTTTTTCTGATTTTTCATCTGGCCGGACCGGCCTTCTTCCTTCTCCCGGCACTGGCGCTTTTACTGCCGGAAGCTTGACCCTCTCCGTCACCTGGATTATAATTATAGGGTCCAATTTGCAATATTTCTATCGTTTATCTGCGAAAAACTATAACAATCCTGCGAGGTAAGCCTATGCCTATCATTATGGAATTAAATGAAAATTATTCAGAAAAAATCTGCTATGATATTCCCCAGTATCCTGCCTACATCCGCAGGGGCCTTCTCTCCCAGTATCCCAATTACAGCGCCCCAAATCACTGGCATGATGATATAGAGCTGATCGCCGTGCTTTCCGGAGAAATGGAGTACAGCGTCAACGGAGAACTGCTGGAGCTGAAAAAAGGACAGGGCCTTCTGGTAAATGCAGGACAGATGCATTTCGGCTTTTCCCATCAGAAAAAGGAATGCGACTTTGTCTGCGTCCTCCTCCATCCTGTACTGTTGTGTCCTCTCCCATCCTATGAACGGGATTTCGTAAATCCGGTGATCCACAACAAAGGACTTCCCTATCTTCTTCTGAAACCGGAAATCCCCTGGGAAAAGGATATATACGATAAAATCCTTTACTTATACGATATCCGCAAAGAAAAAACAGCCCCCTTGAAGATCCTGGCTGCCTTTGCCCGGATCTGGGAACTGCTTTGTGAAAATATTTCCGCTGACAAAAACCCGGCAGAAAAAAATATACAGGAAAACCGTGATCTGGTCATTGTAAAAAACATGGCCCGGTTTATCCAGAAAAATTATATGGAAAAGATCTCTCTGGCAGAGATCGCCGCCTCCGGAGCTGTGGGCCAGAGTAAATGCTGTAAGCTCTTTGCCCGGTTCTTTTTCCAGAGTCCCACCATGTACCTGACCCAGCACCGGCTGACGAAAAGTATGGAGCTCCTTTTAAATACCGATCTTCCCATTATTGAAATCGCCCTTTCCGCAGGTTTTAGCAGTGCCAGCTACTATACAGAGACCTTCCGGAAGTGGATGGGGAAGACTCCTTCGGAATTCCGAAAGTCAAGAATTTCTCAGGTCTGATCAGCCTTCCACCGGCAGGAAATATATTTTCTTTCCCAGTCTGGATCTTCCTCAGGGCCGCTGTATTCATTTATGCGGCAGCCCTGGCTGATATCTCCGGCTATTTCCAGTATAATTTCCAAAAGTTCAAGATCTTTTTTCCACTTATCTTCTATCTGTTCATATCCCAGCCATGCTCCCAGAATATTTCCGGTAACTGCCCCTGTAGAATCACTGTCTCCTTTATGATTTACAGCAGCAATGATTCCGGCAGAGAAGTCATTCTGATATCTCAAACTGCAATAAAGGGAAATAGCTAAAGTTTCTTCTGCAACCCAACCTTCTCCCAGCTCATGGATATTCTTCAGATCTTCTTCCTGATTCTCCGATAATTTAATAGCCTTCTCTATGGCATCTGTTAATTTTTTCAAATATACATCGCCTTTGAAAAGCTCCCTGGTCACATCTCTGGCTTCCAGAATAATCTCTTTTAAAGACCTTTTTTCATGAGACTCCTCATCTCCCGGAGCCGGAAATACAATCCGGTTTATAATATGGGTCAGGACTGCTCCTGTCATATACCCCAGGGAATGACCATGGGTGATTGCTGCCATCTGGGCGCCTTCGTAATCCAGCTTTTCTATAGAAGAAGCCTGAAAAAGCCCTGCAGGCGCCACCCGCATAACCCCGCCGCAGCCTTTGCTGTCATTTTGAGGACTATGGATATAATCCTGTATTTCCTGTTTTTTTCTGCGTAAATTTCTAAGAGCTACCAGACAAGTATTGCCGGGGGCCCTCCTGGCAAACAGTTCCGGAATATCCAGCAGCCATGAGGTTTTCTGTGTGGAAAGATATTCGGCTTTTTGATAGCTTTCAAAAGTCATTTCCTGGGTAAGAAGCCAATCCTGGTAGGCTTTTTCCACATAGTTTCTGGGAGGTGCTGCAATCCCCTTCATTTTTGCCCTTGTCTCCCCTGCAAGAAGACCATTGGCGGTAAACAAGGTCATCTGGGTATCATCTGAAATCAGAGCTTTCCCAAGTTTCGGATCAAGCTCATACTCGGTGATCCCCTTTTTTCCATAACGTGAAAATATGGCCTTTTCCCCCATAAATTCTACCGGATATCCAAGAGCATCTCCCGCTGCGCCGCCCAAAAGACATCCCCTGATCTGATCAATAGTTTTCTGTTTCATAATAATTTTCTGCTTCCTGCCTTTCCATCATTGATGACATCAGTGTATCATATATCAAAGGACCAGACTAGACAAGAATCCCCTTCATTCCCGCCGAAGGGCCGATACTTACTGTGTCAAAATACCCATTTCTGTGCTGCCGCCGCTGCCAGCTTCATAACGCCCGCCAGCACCATGACCAGGATGGGATTCCATTTCAGTTTCTGTAAAAGCACTACACAGACGATAAAAATAACCACCAGGAGCCAGTCTGTATCTGCCAGCCGGATCACTCCCTCGCTGCCCCAGAAAGCAGTGACCAGGATGGAGATCCCTGCAGAAGCGATCAGGGCAACAACCGCAGGGCGGAGAGAATTCAGCACACTCTGCAGTACATCCAGTTTCTGATATTTCAGATACAGTTTTGCCAGGAGAGTGACAATAATACAGGAAGGCAGGATACAACCCAGAGTAGCCACCAACGCTCCCGGGATCCCTCCGATCCGGATCCCCACAAAGGTAGCGGAATTTATGGCAATAGGTCCCGGGGTCATCTGGGAAATAGTGATCAGATCTGTAAACTGATCCATATCCAGCCATCCGTGGATATTTACGATCTGTTCCTGGATCAAAGGCATGGCCGCATAGCCGCCTCCGAAGCTGAAAAGACCAATCTGAAGGAAGCTTAGAAATAATTGAAACCAGATCATTTTCTCTCCTCCTTTCTTGCTATTAAAGTCCGGACTGCCCCGATCAGGCCGCAGACCAGGATCACAAAGACAACGTTCACACCCAAAAAGCAGGTGGCGGTAAAAGCTCCTGCCATGATCAGGATGGATACCGGGCTTTTTCCCTGGATGATCCCTCCCGCCATCTCATAAACCACAGCGGCGATCACCGCCCCCACACCGGCCTGCATCCCCTCCAGCAGCTGACTGATAAGAAAACTGCTGCGGAAAGCATTATAAAATACGGAGATCAGGGATATGATCAGAAAGGGGGGGATAATGGTGGCAATAATAGCTGTAACTGCCCCGGTCATCCCTGCCAGTTTGTACCCTACCACAATGGCTCCGTTTACAGCAATAGCCCCCGGTGAAGACTGGGCGATAGCCACCAGATCCAGCATTTCATCATCCTGGATCCAGTGATACTCGTCCACAAACTTTTTCTTCATCAGGGTCACGATCACATAGCCGCCTCCAAAAGTAAAGGCACTTAAATATAAGGTAGAAATAAACAATTTTAACAGAACTTCTCTTTTACTCTTCATATAATTTTCCTCCTCCCTGCCAGTATATCCTTTCTTGACTCATAGGTAAAATAGTATTATTCTATGATTATCATAATAATTTTATTATATATTAGGAGAAAATTCTATGACCCTTCGCCATATGAAAATATTTGTGACTGTATATCAGCACAGCAGCGTTACGAAAGCCGCCGGAGATCTTCACCTTGCCCAGCCTTCTGTAAGCCTGGCGGTAAAAGAGCTGGAAGAATACTACGGCATACGGCTTTTTGAAAGGATCGGCCGGCGTATCTGCCCTACAGAAGCCGGAAATGAGTTTTACAGCTATGCCCTCCACATTGTTTCTCTTTTTGAAGACATGGAAAAAAAGATAAAAAACTGGGACACTCTGGGCACCATCCGGATCGGCACCAGTATCACCATCGGCACTCATATTCTTCCTCTCCTGATCAAAAGCTATCAGGAAACCTTTCCTTCTCTCAGGGTAGAAGCTGTGGTAAACAATTCCGGTATCATTGAACAGCATGTGCTGGACAACTCCATAGACCTGGGCCTTATTGAAACCCAGCCGGAACACAGCGAGATCCAGGCGGTTCCTTTTATGGAAGACCAGCTCTGCGCCGTTCTTCCTACAGATCATCCTCTGGCAGGCCAAAGCTGTGTGACTCTTTCCCAGCTGTCGGAATATCCCTTTCTTATGAGGGAAAAAGGAAGCGCTGGAAGAGAGATCCTGGAAGCCAGCTTTGCTCTTCAGCATCTTTTCGTCCAGCCTGTCTGGGAAAGTTCCAGCACCCAGGCCATTGTCAGCGGAGTTTCCCAGGGACTGGGAGTGGCTGTCCTCCCCTATCTGCTGGTGGAAAGAGACGCCCGGGAAAACCTGGTAAAGGTTCTCCCCTTTCAGAAGCCTCTCAGCCGGACCCTGAATATCATTTATCATAAAAGCAAATATCTGACTCCCAACATGGAAGCCTTTATCCGGCTCTGCAAGGAGTTTCCCCGTCTTCATCCAGACAAAAACAGTCTCTGACTGTCATAAAAGTCCTTTTTCCAGTTAAATCTTGTTAAAATATTATCAGTTTTTAAAAATTTTAAAGGATTTTTATTGATTTAATTTGCTAAATATGTATAATTAAGGGTATGGGAAGTGGGCGCTGCCCCTTCTGCGGAAATACTGCAGAGATCCACAGGTAAGATCTTTGTAGGTTTTATTTTATATTATAAGAAAAGAGAGGTTAGTGTAAGATGGCAGAAATCAATTTAAGTAAGTATGGCATTACCGGAACTACAGAAATTGTTTACAATCCTTCTTATGAGCAGTTATTTGAAGAAGAAACCAAACCAGGACTGGAAGGTTTCGAAAAAGGTCAGGTAACTGAACTGGGCGCAGTAAACGTTATGACTGGCGTATATACTGGACGTTCCCCTAAAGATAAGTTCATCGTTATGGACGAAAACTCTAAAGACACTGTATGGTGGACATCTGACGAGTACAAAAATGACAACCATCCTGCAACAGAAGAAGCATGGGCTACTGTAAAAGATATCGCTATCAAAGAGCTGTCCAACAAGAGACTGTTCGTAGTTGATGCTTTCT